>CAZQOI010000054.1:7310-20872 GCA_964594905.1 uncultured Granulosicoccaceae bacterium | reverse complement strand
ACCTGATCTGGATCAGTATCTGTATCAAGAGGTGTGGTGGTGGAGAACTCGTTAAAGTCAGTCACGTTGATGACAAAGTCTGAGCTAGTCGTTCCACTGCGAGTGGAGGTCGCTTGAACGGTTATCGTGTGACTGGTCGCAGTCTCGGCATCTAGTGCGCCTGCAACATTGACAACCCCAATGCTTGAATCAATGTCAAACAATCCACCGGCGTTGTTTGTTAAAGCGTAAGTGACTGTGTCACCGACATCCGCATCAGTAGCTTGGGCTTGAACACCGACTACTGCTCCGATAGCAGCATTCTCACTGACTGAGTTGGAGAGTGGGTCACCGTCGCTAACCGCACTCAAGGCATGCTCATCAATGTCCTGAACAGCGATGGTGAAATTACTGTCTTCAAAAGAACCATCAGTAGAAGTTGCTCTGACGGTGATAGAGTGACTGGTGGCTGTTTCTGCATCAAGTTCACCGGCAACCCTGACAATGCCGCCTGCGTCGATGCTGAACAAGCCGCCGGCATCATTAGTTAATGAATAGCTTATCGTATCTGAAACATCAGCGTCCGTAGCGACGATCTCCAAGCCAACGGTGTCACCGACACTTGCAGTCTCAGCAACCTGATCTGGGTCAGTATCTGAATCTATGGGCGTTGTGGTGGAGAACTCGCTAAAGTCAGTCACGTTGATAACAAAGTCGGAACTGGTCGTTCCACTGCGCGTGGAATTTGCTTGAACGGTTATTGTGTGACTGGTCGCAGTCTCAGCATCGAGTGCGCCCGCAACTGTGACAACCCCAGTGTTTGTATCAATGGCAAACAATCCACCGGCATTATTAGTCAGAGCATAAGTGACCGTGTCGCTGATGTCTGCATCAGTAGCTAGTGCTTGTACACCAACTCCAGCGCCGATAGCAGCATTCTCGCCGACGCTGTTAGTAGCGGTATCACTATTAGTGACTGCACTCAACGCAAATTCGTCAACATCATTCACCAAGATGCTGAAGTCCGCTTCTGCAATAGATCCGTCAGTAGAGGTTGCTCTGACCGTGATGGTGTGGCTGGTAGCGGTTTCTGCATCTAACGCGGCGGCGACTTGAACAGAGCCAGCCGCTGTTATCAAAAACCGCCCGCCGGCATCGTTACTAAGTGAGAGGGTAACTGAATCTTGTATATCTAAATCTACTGCAGTAATAAAAATTCCAACCAAATCACCGACCGCAGCATCTTCATCTTTTTCATTTACACCGGGGACAATATCATCCGGAGTTGTAACGGAGAAATTGTTAGGATAAGTGACTGCAATCGTAAAATCTGCGCTGCTTGTATCTCCGCCGCTTGAGCTAGCCTCAACAGTAATTAAATGACTACTTGCGGCTCCGGCGTCCAATGTGCCAGCAACGGTAACGACGCCGCTGTTTGCATCTATAGCGAACAGGCCGCCGGCGTCGTTGCTCAGTGAGTAAGTGACGACGTCATCTACATCCGGGTCAGTGGCGAGTGCCGTAATACCAACCGGTGTGCTGTTTACAGCGTTGTCGACGACTGTATCACTTGTGATATCCGCATCACTGATCGCGCTTAACGTAAATTCATCGTTATCCAGAACATTGATGGTAAAGCTTGCGTCTTTGAATAGGCTTCCGTCAGACGTGACTCGAACAGTGACTTCATGGCTGGTCGCGGTCTCGGCGTCCAGCGCTCCAGCGACTCGAATCACGCCATTGGCGTCTATGGAGAAGAGGCCGCCAGCATCGTCAACCAGGCTGTACGTAACAGTGTCAGTTGCATCATTGTCTGTGGCCAGAGCAGTTACGCCAACAGTGTCGCCAATGGATGCAGATTCGTTGACGTCATTATCACTACTGTCTTGGTCGCTTGGAAAAGAGACTGCAAATTCATCAACATCGTTGACATCGACTGATATCAGCTTTGAAACTGAGGCAACGCCATCGCTAACTTGAACTTCAACATCGTAGGTTCGATCTGTAGGAGACTCTTTATCAGGTGCTACATTAAACGACAGCAGACCGGATGTTGAACCAATGTTGAACAATGCAGCATCTGCACCACCAACAATAGAGAAGGTATGGATATCTGGTTCTGCATCACTGACAGCGATCGTGGTTACTGCCGTTGTATTTTCATCAATGTATTGCTGAGCGGTGGTGGTAATAACTGGTACTGAATTTACAGTAAGCGTAGTTGCAAGTGCCGATGAGAATACTGATGTAGAGCCATAGTCATCGGGTGCGAGAATCTCTGTTGCGGTGGAAACTATATAATCCCCGACTGCAACGTTTTCAAAAAATGTTGCTGAGCCGGATGCAAGTCCAGCCGCGTCTGTGGTGATAGTTACTGAGCCAAGATATACCTCAGCATTTGAAGGGTTAGACGCTGAGAAAAACTCAATATGAAATTCTGTAGACGCAAGTGAATCCAGCGTAAAGTCTATTGCAACGTATTCGGTTTCATTCGTCGATGCCGTTGTTAAATCTGGTGTATTTTGAAAATTGTTCGGGCCAGTATCTGCATCTTGCTCACCATAGTCATTTGGTGGTGCTCCCTCAAAACCGAAATCAATGTTCAGAGATGCGTTGTCAATAAAGATGTTTCGCAGTACTGAATTATCTACACTGGTGTCAAACGTAAATAATACACCTTCATCACCATTATTACGCAGTACATTATCTGTAATACTGAGTTGACTGGAAGATGATGCAAAGATCCCATCCCGAGTATTCGCTTGGAAAAGATTATTAGTAATTGTTGTATTGTGGGAATTATCCAGCTGAATAGCGTTGAGTGACAATCCGTTGTCAACAACACCATCGGTACCAAGGTAGTTCGAGTCAATCGTAAGGTTACTAACATCGGTCACCCAAATGCCGTGTCCGTTGAACCCGAAAATCGACAAGCCACGCACCTCGCTGTCATCAGCGTTTCCATCAAAGCGAAGCGCACTACCGGTTCCAGCGGAGCTTCCATCGAGAACTGCTAATGGCGTGCCCGAATATCCGGGGATACTTGTTGCATCAATAACAACAGTCTCGTTAATGTCAGGTAGCTTTGACAAAATTGAGAAGGTGCCGCCAACTAAAAACGTAATCGTATTAGTTCCACCGTCGTTGTTCACATCTATAATCGCTTGTCTCAACGAACCTGGGCCGCTGTCGTTGGTTGTGGTTACCAGATAATTTCCGAGTGTGGATACAAAATCATCCTGGACTGAATTTATAAGTGCACTTTGCGCATCGACGTCGCCAGTACGATATTCGAGCTCCCAGTCTGCGTTGTCTGTCGTATGTCCTGTTGCATCGTCCGAGGCTGCAACATCAGCTCCTGTTAGATGGGACAAGCTGTCGATCATTGCTTTGCCTTCATCAGTCGCAGCAATGTCACATCCGTAGATAAGGATGTCAGCATCAACTGCCAAGGCATGCTTCCATGTACTGATTTCTTCAGCCTGTTGCAAAAGAGACATGGCATCGATTGACGTATCACCAAAACTCAAGCGACCATCTTCACCATGGGTAATCAAGTGCAAGGCTGTGAGATCAGTGTGATTGGATAGCGCAGTAGTAATCGACGCGATAGGATTGGCCCCATTGTCGATAACATGCACGTTCCATTGACCATCAGTTCGTGATTCTATGGCGGTTTTTATTGCAGCGTAGTTTTCAACGTTTTGATCGATGATTACCAGGTGGGACGAAGTACTGGCTTCGTCCAAAGACCTCGCTGTTTGATCAACAACAGCATCAGTCTCGTATGCGTTGGAATTTATAGCCTGATAAGTGGATTCACGACTCAGGTTGTCATCAGTATCATCAGGTAATACAAACCCTAGATCTGCCGAGAACAGCACGCGCTGCTCGAGTTTCTCCAGTTTGAAATCACCCGCTTTTTTTGGGTTGAATCTCGATTGATCTCTTTTGGAGCGCATTTAGCAGCGGCTTTGGTGGTCAGCTGCTTGTTTAGGGAGAACTGCTCTGATGTTAACTGGCAGCAACAGATTGTCCGCAGCCACGAGGTCTGCGAACGTAGGATCAGCTAAGTAACACTCGGGGTTCCAGCCACCCGAGTGAATTGCCGCCTGTTCTCGCCAATTCATTCCGTGTTTCCGTGGCACTTCTCTAGAAACCGTATCGACTGTTTCCTCAACTTTCTTTCAACTGATCATGAGTAGTTTGTGAACCAGTCGATACTCAGATTCATTTGCTGAGATGAATCAGGTCTAACCCGGTTACGCCGATGATTTTTGGACTGAAAATCCTTAGATTCAGCGGCTTAGGACAGATAGGCCAGCATCGATTCGAGCGTCTTCGACTCGCTGACGAACCGGGCAGCTGTGGACGTGGTCGTTGACAATACCGGTCGCCTGCATCAGCGCATACATGGTTGTGGGTCCGACAAAGCGCCAACCACGCGATTTCAGCGCCTTTGCCAAAGCGTGCGATTCCGGGCTTGTTGGATTTTCGTCTAACCAGGCGCGAGTGATAATGTCTGGTCTGTTGTCATGAGGAGGCTCAAATTGCCAGAAAAACTGCTTTAAGCTGCCAAATTCTGTCCTTAATGCCTGGGCTCTTCGGGCATTTTCGATTGCTGAGAGGATTTTTCGCCTGTTTCGGACTATCTCTTGATCGAGCATCAAGATCTCTATCCGTTTTTCGTCGAACCTTGCCACGGCGTCAATCTCAAAGCCATCAAATGCGCGCCTGAACGCGTCTCGCTTGTGGAGAATGGTTTGCCAGCTCAAGCCTGATTGGAATCCTTCAAGGCAAACTTTCTCAAAAAGTGCTTGATCAGACTGAACCGGCAGGCCCCATTCCTTGTCGTGATAACGCCTGAATTCGGGATCGCCTTCAGGCACTGCGCAACGTTCATCAAGATTGGACGCCATAATTAGCTCGATAAACCCCGTGTTTTTGCTATCTAACCACTGTAACGGTGAAGTGGGCAGGCGGTCAGCTATGCTTTTAATCTTTCTGATTGTTCGAAACACTCTTTCTTCATTGGAAAGTGCGTCAATGACTCGTCGATTACGTTTGTTTCGAGAGTCAATAAAAGATGGATATTTCCTGTTGAAACGGTGCTATTGGCATATTTACATGCTATTATGGCGAGCTACCTAACACGGCGTGGGCGTTCCGCTGTGTTTTGTTGTTTTGGCTTTGTCTTTTTATAAGGCTTAAGTAATTTTCGTTTCGGGCTGTGTCAGTCCGGGCGGTACGAGCTGCCCCTGCTATCCAGGCCATCAGGCCGCCGGCAGAGGGTCGGATACCAGCCCGAGAGATTGCGCGATTAAAGCTGGTTTCGAACCTAAATTGAGTGTTGGAGAAAACGATGGCTCTTGGTGTTGTTGGCCGCAAGCTCGGCATGACGCGCGTATTCGATGACGCGGGTCAGTCAATGCCTGTCACTGTTATAGAGGTGGCCAAGAATCGAATCACGGCAAAAAAATCTGTCGAATCAGATGGTTACGATTCTGTGCAGGTAACAACCGGCGACAAGAAGGCAAGTCACTTGTCGAAAGCGCAGGCTGGGCACTTTGCGAAAGCGGGTGTTGGCGCAGGACGTGGTTTGTGGGAGTTCCGACTCGAAGGCGAGGAAGGGAACGAGCTTGAAATTGGTGGTGAAATCGGTTTAGAGCTCTTCGAAGCCGAGCAAAAGGTTGATGTCACTGGAACCAGTATCGGTAAAGGGTTTCAGGGCGGCGTGAAGCGCCACAACTTTCAAATGCAGGATGCTACTCACGGTAACTCGATCTCACACCGAGCGCCTGGTTCAATCGGTCAGAACCAGACTCCGGGTCGCGTATTCAAAGGTAAAAAGATGGCAGGGCACATGGGTGCCGTTCGGCGTACGACGCAAAACCTGCGCGTGGTTCGAATTGATGCTGAACGAGATGTCATCTTGATTCGGGGTGCTGTACCAGGTCCCGATGGTGGTGACGTGATCATCAAGCCTGCGATCAAGCAGAAGAACAAGGCCTGAGCGGCGAAAGAGGCATCACGATGGATTTAAAAACACAAAGCGGTGGCGTCGTCTCAGTCTCTGATGCGATTTTTGGCGTTGAATATAACGAAGGTCTGGTGCACCAGATCGTGACTGCATACCTCGCTGGAGCGCGCGAAGGTAATGCTGCACAGAAAACTCGTTCAGAAGTTAGAGGTGGTGGCGCGAAACCATGGCGTCAGAAGGGTACAGGTCGAGCTCGAGCGGGTACTTCTCGCGGGCCCATCTGGACCGGTGGTGGCGTGACTTTCGCCGCCAAGCCGCGCGACTATTCGCAAAAGGTCAACAAGAAGATGTATCGAGGCGCTATTCGCTCGATTCTGTCTCATGCTGCCAGCGAAGGTCGACTGATTGTTGTTGATTCACTCGACATCGCTGAGCCCAAGACCAAGTTGGTACGCGCCAAGATGGCCGAGCTTGGTGTCGAGAAAGTTTTGTTCCTGCTCGATGAAGTTTCTGAGCCTCTTTATTTGGCCAGTCGCAATATTCCTTATGTCGACGTGATCGATGTCGAAGGTTTGGATCCTGTCAGCTTGGTTCGTTATCCGCACGTCGTGGTAACTGCCGCTGCCATCAAGCAGCTTGAGGAGCGTTACGCGTGAACGAGCAGAGAATTTACCAGGTGTTGTTGGCACCACATGTTTCAGAAAAAACAGCGCTTGCTGCTGAAATGCAAGGTCGACACACTTTTAAAGTTGCCAATGATGCGTCCAAGCTTGAAGTACGCAAGGCCGTTGAAAAGCTGTTCGATGTTGATGTTAAAAGTGTTCAGATTGTCAATGTTCGCGGCAAGACGAAACGCTTTGGTGCTACAGAAGGCAAGCGTTCGGACTGGAAAAAAGCAATCGTTAAACTGGCCGAAGGTCAGGATCTCGATTTCATGAGCATTGGTAGTTAACGGCGAAGTTAAGAGCGTAAAGGTCAACTCATGGCACTGATAAAATCAAAACCGACTTCCCCGGGCAAACGTTTCCAGGTTCGAGTGGTTAATAAAGAACTTTCGAAAGAAGGTCCTTACGAGCCTCTTGTCGAAAGTCTGTCGAAGTCTGGTGGTCGAAACAACAAAGGTCGCATCACAACCCGTCACGTCGGTGGTGGTCATAAGCGCCGTTATCGCGTTATAGATTTCAAGCGCAGTAAGGATGGCATCGGAGCGGTAGTAGAGCGTCTGGAATATGATCCTAACCGCACTGCAAACATCATGTTGGTCAAGTATGCGGACGGCGAACGTCGTTATGTGATTGCACCAAAGGGTGTGAAAGTGGGTGATCCACTGATGTCAGGGCGAGAAGCGCCAATCAAGCCTGGCAACTGCCTGCCGTTGGCAAACATTCCTGTTGGTACTACGGTGCATTGTATTGAGCTTAAGCCAGGTGCTGGCGCGCAAATGGCGCGAAGTGCTGGAGCAGCAGTTCAGCTTGTTGCGCGGGAAGGTATGTACGCAACTCTGCGCCTTCGCTCTGGAGAAATGCGCCGTGTAATGAATGATTGTCGCGCAACCATCGGTGAAGTTGGTAACGCGGAACATGCGCTTCGTAAACTCGGTAAAGCGGGTGCAACTCGTTGGCGTGGTGTTCGCCCAACAGTTCGTGGTGTCGCGATGAACCCGGTAGACCATCCACATGGTGGTGGTGAAGGCAGAACTTCTGGTGGTCGTCATCCGGTTAGCCCATGGGGTACACCAACCAAGGGTTACAAGACTCGTTCAAACAAGCGTACGAACAATATGATTGTTCGTCGTCGCAGCAAGAAATAAGGGGTAGGACTCGTGCCACGTTCACTTAAAAAAGGCCCGTTCGTCGACCATCACCTGGTTAAAAAGGTTGATGAGGCGCGTGCGGCGAACAGCAAACGTCCCATCAAGACGTGGTCGCGTCGTTCGATGATTCTGCCGGACATGGTCGGTCTGACCATCGCTGTGCACAACGGTCGTCAACACGTACCTGTGTTGGTTTCTGAAAATATGGTCGGTCACAAACTTGGCGAGTTCGCAGCTACGCGTACTTACAAGGGCCACGTCGCTGACAAGAAGGCGAGGTAATCATGCAAGTTGAATCGACATTGAAAATGGCTCGCATTTCTCCACAGAAAGTGCGACTCGTTGCAGATCAAATTCGCGGTATGCGTGTTGAGAGTGCACTTGAAGTGCTGACTTTCAGTGAGCAAAAAGCTGGCGCCTTAATGAAAAAGCTGGTTGATAGCGCAATCGCTAACGCGGAACACAACGAGGGTGCAGACATCGACGAATTGAAAATTTCCGCGGTTCAGGTAAATGAAGGTCCAACAATGAAACGTCTTCGAGCACGCGCCAAGGGCCGTGCCAATCGAATCCTGAAACGCACCAGTCACATTACTGTGACTGTATCGGATGGCAGGAGCTAGACATGGGACAGAAAGTACATCCTATTGGAATTCGTCTCGGTATCTCCCAGGACTGGAACTCCACCTGGTACGCCGACACCGACAACTACGCGGATTATCTAAATGATGATATCGCGATAAGAAAGTACCTGAAAAAGGAGCTTTCTCATGCATCTGTAAGCCGTATTCAGATTCAACGTCCAGCCAAAGCTGTGGTTGTTACGATTCACTCAGCGCGACCAGGCATTGTTATCGGTAAGAAGGGTGAGGATGTTGAACGTCTGCGTCGTGCTATTGCACCGATGCTCGGAATCAATATTAATAACGTCAAGATCAACATCGCCGAGATCAGAAAGCCAGAGCTCGATGCGCAACTGGTTGCCGAAGGTGTCGCTCAGCAGCTCGAACGCCGTGTCATGTTTCGACGTGCCATGAAGCGAGTATTGACAAACACCATGCGTCTTGGCGCTCAAGGTGTGAAGATCGCCGTATCAGGTCGCCTGAACGGTGCCGAGATCGCTCGTCGTGAGTGGTACCACGATGGTCGTGTGCCATTGCATACACTGCGTGCCGACATTGATTACGGCGTTGCTGAAGCTCACACCACATATGGTGTTATTGGCATAAAAGTGTGGATATGCCACGGCGAAGTATTCGATCTTGAAGACAAGCGCGCCAAAAGCGTCGCTGCGACATCAAGTAAATAAAGGCCGGCAAGACCAGCGCCAACCGTACAAGTACAGGTTTAGATAATGCTACAACCCAAACGCACCAAGTTCCGCAAGCAGCACACGGGCCGTAACCGTGGTCTTGCGCAGAACGGCAATAAGGTGAGCTTCGGCGAATACGGGCTCAAGGCAACCCAGACGGGTCGTCTTACTGCGCGTCAAATCGAAGCGGCACGTCGTGCCATGACACGTCATATCAAACGTGGCGGTAAAATCTGGATTCGTATTTTTCCCGACACACCAGTTACCAAAAAACCTATCGAAGTTCGAATGGGTAAAGGTAAGGGTAATGTCGAGTACTGGGTAGCCAAGATTCAACCTGGCAAGATGCTCTACGAGATGGAAGGCGTTTCTGAAGAGATTGCGCGCGAAGCGTTCGCGCTGGCAGCCGCCAAGCTACCTATCGCAACGACGTTTGTCGTGAGGACTGCAGCGTAATGGCCAACGATCATGTCAATGACTTGAAAGCAAAGTCGGTGGATGAACTGAACAAAGAGCTCGGTGATCTGTTCCGTGAACAGTTCAACCTGCGTATGCAGCGGGGTTCTGGTCAGGACATCAAGCCACACAATTTCAAGCGGGTACGTCGTGAAATCGCGCGTATCAAAACCGTTTTAACCCAAAAGCTGAATGAGCAGCAGTCAGCGAGCGTCTGATTATGAGTGATCAAGAAAACAGTAACGTTGAGTCAGACACGCAAAAAGACAAATTGTCTCGTACGGCGGTTGGGCGGGTAACCAGTAACAAGATGGAGCAAACTGCGACTGTTTCTGTTGAACGTCGCATCAAGCATCCAATTTATGGCAAGTACATGCGTCGCAGTAAGAAGTTTCATGTACATGACGAGAAAAACGAATTGAATATTGGCGATATGGTGCAGATCCGTGAGTGCCGTCCTCTGTCAAAAACCAAGTCGTGGACGCTCGATAAGGTGCTTACAGCTGCTGCTGACTAAGCAGTAGTTAAGCGCAAATACGATATACAGCAACGCAATTAAGAAAGAGTAGCGTCCGATGATTCAAATGCAGACCGTTCTGAATGTGGCCGACAACAGTGGTGCCCGCCGCGTGCAGTGCATCAAGGTGCTCGGTGGTTCACACCGTCGGTATGCGCGTGTGGGTGATGTCATCAAGGTCAGCGTCAAGGACGCTATCCCGCGCGGCAAGGTAAAGAAAGGTGAGGTGTACAACGCCGTTGTCGTGCGAACCCGTAAGGGTATTCGTCGAAACGACGGTTCTTCAATTCGCTTCGATCAGAACGCAGCAGTCATTCTGAATGCGAAGCTTGAGCCTGTCGGCACTCGAATCTTCGGACCGGTAACGCGTGAATTGCGTTCCGAGAAGTTCATGAAGATCGTGTCACTCGCCCCTGAAGTTTTGTGAGGTTAGGTACCAATGGAACGCATTAAGCAAGGCGACGATGTCATCGTACTCGTTGGTAAAGATAAAGGCAGACGCGGCAAGGTTGAGCGCGTGATGGGCGATCGTGTCCTGGTTGACGGAATCAACCTGGTCAAGAAGCACGCCAAAGGAAACCCTGCAATGGGTGATCCAGGTGGTATCCAGGAGAAGGAAGCTTCAATTGATATCTCAAATGTTGCCTTGTTCAATCCGGCAACAAAGAAGGGCGGCAGAGTCGGCTTTCGAGTGAATGACAACGGTCAAAAGGAACGCTTCTTTGTGGCCGACAACACTGCGGTGGATGGTTAAGGGCATGGCAAGACTTAGAGAACAGTATCGCGACGTCATCGTCAAACAAATGATGGATGAGCACGCATACCAGAGCATCATGCAGGTGCCACGGATGGAAAAGATCACCCTGAATATGGGTCTCGGCGAAGCGGTCGGCGACAAGAAAGTAATGGAAAACGCGGTATCTGACATGACAGCAATCGCAGGTCAAAAGCCTGTTGTAACGGTTGCACGAAAGTCGATCGCGGGCTTCAAGATTCGTGATGGGTACCCGATTGGTGCGAAGGTCACGCTACGTCGTGAACGCATGTGGGAATTCTTTGATCGTTTGGTGACGATTTCAATCCCGCGTATTCGTGACTTTCGTGGCATCAGCCCCAAGGCTTTTGATGGCCGCGGCAACTACAGCATGGGTGTGAAAGAGCAAATTATCTTTCCAGAAATAGATTACGACAAGATCGATGCCGTACGCGGTATGGATATCACTATTACCACGTCAGCAAAGACGGATGCGGAAGCGCTGTCCTTATTGAAGAAGTTCAACTTCCCGTTCCGCCAATAGGTGCTCTGAGACATGGCTAAGAAATCAATGGTTGCGCGCGAAAAGAAACGCGCCAAGCTCGTCCGTCAACATCAGGACAAGCGTGCACAACTCAAGAAAGTTATTGCCTCGGAAGAGAGCAGTTTCGAAGAGAAGATGGTGGCTGTGACTGCGCTGCAGAAACTGCCACGCGATTCATCGAGTGCGCGTCAACGTAATCGTTGCCGCATAACGGGTCGCCCACACGGGTATTACCGCAAGTTTGGCCTGAGTCGTATCAAACTGCGAGAAGCGGCGATGCGCGGTGATGTGCCGGGTTTAGTCAAGGCGAGCTGGTAGGAGATATAAGAATATGAGTATGTCTGATCCATTAGCCGATATGCTGACACGCATCCGCAACGGCCAACAAGCTCGGAAGGTGTCTGTTGCAATGCCTGCTGCCAAGCTGAAATCCAGCGTTGCAAAAGTGTTGCAGGATGAAGGTTACATTCAGGGGTTTGATACTGCTGATTCAGAAGGCAAGCCAACGTTGACCGTTACGCTCAAGTATTTCGATGGTAAGCCAGTTATCGAAAAAATCACGCGCATCAGTCGTCCGGGCCTTCGTCAATACGCGGGTTCAAACGAAATGGTTGATGTACTCGGCGGGCTTGGGATTTCAGTTGTTTCCACATCACACGGTGTGATGACTGGCAAGCAAGCGAAAGCTCAGGGTTACGGCGGCGAAGTTCTGTGTACTGTCAGCTAAGTTTAATTAGTTAATAGAATTTATTAGCAGGGCTTTGCTCTGCACAAGGTGAAGCATGTCACGCGTTGCAAAACAACCGATCGAATTGCCGAAAGGCGTTGAGGTCAGCATTAACGGCCAGGCTGTGAGTGCAAAGGGACCAAAAGGTACCGAAGCTCTTACGCTGCACAAAGATGTCACTGCCAAGCTCGAAGATGGCGTGCTAGGTGTGTCACCTGTTGGAGAGTCGCAAGGTGCGATCGCGATGACAGGCACTATGCGTTCCCTGCTTAACAATCTTGTTATCGGGGTGACTAGCGGTTTTGAGAAGAAGCTTGAGCTGCGGGGCGTTGGTTACCGTGCACAGGCTCAAGGTAACTCAGTTAATTTGACACTCGGTTTTTCGCACCCTGTTGTGCATAAGGTGCCAGATGGCATCAAGGTGGAAACACCTAGCCAAACCGAGATTGTCATCAGCGGTTCCAACAAGCAGGTTGTTGGTCAGGTTGCAGCAGATATTCGAAACTACCGTCCACCAGAGCCTTACAAAGGTAAAGGCGTTCGATATGTCGACGAATACGTTGCAATGAAAGAAGCGAAGAAGAAGTAGAGCATGGACAAAAAGAATTCACGTTTGCGTCGTGCCAAGCGTACGCGCGCCAAGATCCGCGAGCAGGGTGTACCGCGTTTGACGGTCTTCCGTACACCTCGCCATATTTATGCGCAATTGATTGCCGCTGATAGCAGTACAGTGCTAGCCGCGTCGTCAACAGTTGCCAAAGATATTCGTGGTGACGTAAAGAACGGTGGCAATGTTGATGCCGCGACGTCGGTGGGTAAATCCATCGCCGCGAAAGCAACTGCTGCTGGCATAAGCGAAGTCGCGTTTGATCGTGCTGGCTTCAAATATCACGGCCGCGTCAAAGCGCTTGCCGAAGCTGCCCGCGAAGGCGGTCTGAAGTTCTAAGGGTTCACCTTAGGCATCCAACAAGTTTCCAGGCGAGCACAATGGCACAACAAGACAACTACAATCAGAACAGCGACGGTTACATCGAAAAGCTGGTCACCATCAACCGCGTAGCGAAAGTGGTTAAAGGTGGTCGCCAATTCGGGTTTACCGCACTAACTGTCGTCGGCGATGGAAATGGCCGCGTAGGCCTAGGCTACGGTAAAGCGCGAGAAGTACCTTTGGCAATTCAAAAGGCCATGGAAAAGGCTCGACGTGACATGAAGCAAGTCACTCTGAACGATGGAACCTTGCAATACCCACTAAAAGGTCGTCACGGTGCTGCCCGTGTGTATATGCAACCAGCATCTGAAGGTACCGGCATTATCGCTGGTGGTGCAATGCGCGCCGTTTTCGAAGCGGTTGGTGTGCGTAACGTTCTGGCAAAGATCATCGGTACCAATAATCCGATCAATGTAGTTCGCGCAACCATCAATGGTTTGTCGACAATGCAAAACCCTGAATCTGTTGCGGCAAAGCGCGGCAAGTCAGTGG
>CAZQOI010000054.1:0-7210 GCA_964594905.1 uncultured Granulosicoccaceae bacterium | reverse complement strand
TTGTCGACAATGCAAAACCCTGAATCTGTTGCGGCAAAGCGCGGCAAGTCAGTGGCTGAGATTAAAGGAGAGTAAACATGGCTGGTAAAACTCTCAAAGTAACGCTGGTTCGTTCCATGAACGGGCGTTTGAAAAACCACATAGCTAGTGTGCGTGGTTTAGGGCTTCGTCGCATGCATCAGACGGTTGAGGTGATTGATACACCCGAGAACCGCGGCATGATCAACAAAGCTTATTACATGTTGCGTGTTGAAGAGCCGCAAGGCCAAGCTTGAACCCGGACGCATAGATAGAGGCAATCGTTATGAGCTTGAATAATCTAAAACCTGCACCTGGTAGTCGCCGTGTTGCCAACCGCGTTGGTCGCGGCATGGGTTCTGGCAATGGCAAGACCTGTGGACGTGGACACAAAGGGCAGAAGTCTCGCTCTGGTGGATGGCATAAGGTCGGGTTTGAAGGTGGTCAGATGCCTATCCAGCGTCGACTGCCAAAGTTCGGCTTTACCTCTCGCATGGCTCGTCACTACGCGGAAGTGCGGTTGAATGAACTGGAGTTAATCGAAGGTGGCGAGATCACCATTGATGCTTTGATCAAAGCTGACATCGTGCCTCTGCAAACTCACACGGTGAAAGTCATTCTATCCGGCGAATTAAAATCTGCTGTGAAGGTCTCCGGTTGTCGTGTCACCAAGGGCGCGAAAGCGGCGATTGAAGCTGCAGGTGGAAGCGTCAGCTAATGGCTGCCAATAAGAACACACGCAACATTGCAGCTGGAATCGGTGGTTCCTCCGAGCTGCGCACGCGCTTGCTGTTCGTCGCCTTTGCACTGATTATCTTTCGCATTGGTTCGCACATCACGATCCCGGGTGTTGATCCGCGCGTGATGGCTGAGCTATTCGCTCAACAAAGCGATGGCATCCTGGGCATGCTGAATATGTTTGGCGGTGGTGCACTGTCACGCATGTCACTGTTTGCACTTGGTGTTATGCCTTACATTTCTGCTTCGATCATCATGCAGCTGATGACGCATGTTGTGCCTTCTCTTGAACAACTTAGAAAAGAAGGTGAGAGCGGTCGTCGCGTAATCACCAAGTACACGCGCTACGGCACCTTGGTACTTGCCACTGTGCAGGCTGTAGGTATTGCTATCGCGCTTCAAAACCAGGGCGCAAATGGACAAAGTGTTGTCTTTCTTTCCGGTCCAGGCTTTGTGTTGACAGCGGCTATTACACTTGTCACAGGCACAATGTTCCTGATGTGGCTTGGTGAGCAGATTACCGAGCGCGGTATTGGTAATGGTATTTCCATACTGATATTTGCAGGAATCGTTGCAGGTCTTCCTGCTGCCATAGGCGGCACGCTTGAGTTGGCTCGTACAGGTGAGCTCAGCCCATTCATCGTTATTCTGTTGTTCTCGATGATTCTTGCCGTCACAGCCTTCGTTGTTTTTGTTGAACGCGGACAGCGACGCATTACTATTAACTACGCCAAGCGTCAGCAAGGTCGCAAGATGTATGCAGCCCAGTCGAGTCACTTGCCGTTGAAGCTGAATATGGCTGGTGTTATACCTCCGATTTTCGCATCGAGCATAATCTTGTTTCCGGCAACACTTGGAAATATTGCTACCAGTAATTCAAATTCTTTTTTGAATACGATTGTCTCGACGCTAAGTCCAGGGCAGCCTGTATATATTTTGTTTTACGCCTCAGCAATCATCTTTTTCTGCTTTTTCTATACCGCGCTGGTTTTTAACGCAAAGGAAACTGCCGATAACTTGAAGCGTTCTGGTGCGTTCATTCCGGGTATTCGACCGGGTGAGCAAACTGCGCGTTACATCGATGGTGTATTGACTCGCCTGACTTTGTATGGCGCGCTGTATATCACCTTGGTTTGCCTATTACCGGAATTCCTGATTCTACTGTGGAACGTACCGTTCTATTTTGGTGGCACATCACTTCTGATTATCGTTGTGGTTGTTATGGATTTTGTTGGGCAGGCACAAGCGCACATGATGAGTCATCAATACGAAGGCATCATGAAAAAGCAAGGCAATAAAGGAGGAGTACCGCGCAGCGCCAAATAGGTTTTGGCGTTATACCGGAATTCCTGGAGACAGACATGAAAGTACGAGCATCAGTTAAGAAGATCTGCCGCAACTGTAAGGTGGTCAAACGCAAAGGCGTCATTCGCGTCATTTGTAATACCGATCCCCGACACAAGCAGCGGCAGGGTTAATCAGACACTAGACCCATTAGGGTAGACGGAGACAAAGCATGGCACGTATTGCCGGCATCAATATCCCAGTTCAGAAACACACGTGGATCGCTTTAACATCGATCTATGGCATTGGTCGTACTCGCGCGCAACAGATTTGCGAAGCAGCGAATGTGAAAACCGATACCAAGGTACGTGATCTATCTGAAGTCGAAGTCGAAAGTCTTCGTACGGAAGTGGGCAAATTAACGGTAGAGGGTGACCTTCGTCGTGACGTGTCCATGAACATTAAGCGTTTGATGGATCTCGGTTGTTACCGTGGCATTCGTCATCGTCGCGGCTTGCCGTTGCGTGGTCAGCGCACCAAAACCAATGCTCGGACGCGAAAAGGTCCGCGTCGTCCGCTCAAGCGCTAGTCAGAATACAGGTCGGAATAAACCATGGCAGCATCAACCAAGAAGAAAGTCCGCCGTACCGTCACAGACGGGATTGCGCACATTCATGCATCTTTTAATAACACCATCGTGATGATCACCGATCGTCAAGGCAATGCCTTGTCATGGGCGACCGCTGGTGGTTCAGGTTTTCGTGGTTCCCGAAAAAGTACGCCTTTTGCAGCCCAGGTGGCAGCGGAGCGTGCTGGAGAAGCAGCCAAGGAATATGGGCTCAAAAATATCGACGTGCACGTCAAGGGTCCAGGACCCGGTCGTGACTCGGCAGTACGGTCTTTGAACAACGTTGGTTTCAAGATCGCCAGCATTATCGACGTAACACCAATTCCGCATAACGGTTGCCGTCCGCCGAAGAAGCGACGCGTCTAATGGACATTGTTAGTAAAAATAAGAATGGTAGTGGGAGTGTGAACCGTGGCTAGATATACCGGTCCAAAGTGTAAACTGAGCCGTCGCGAAGGTACTGATCTGTACCTGAAGTCAGGCATTCGTCCGCTTGAATCCAAGTGCAACCTGGAAACACCTCCGGGCATGCAGGGCGCAAAACGTGGCCGGCCTTCGGACTACGCGATTCAGTTACGTGAAAAGCAGAAGTTGCGTCGTATGTATGGAGTGCTCGAGAAGCAATTCCGCAACTACTACAAGTCAGCTGCTTCAAAGAAGGGTTCAACAGGTGAAAATCTGTTGTCGCTTCTGGAACAACGCCTGGACAATGTGGTTTATCGCATGGGTTTTGGTTCGACTCGAGCTGAAGCGCGTCAGTTGGTCTCACACAAGGCAGTTATGGTTGATGGCCAATTGGTCAACATTCCTTCGTTTCAACTGCAGCCCAATCAAACGATTTCTATTCGTGAGAAGGCGCGCAAACAGGCTCGTATTGCTGATGCACTCGAGTTGGCTCAACAGCGTGGTCTACCAGGCTGGATTGAAGTAGACGCGAAGAAGTTTGAAGGAGTTTTCAAGGCGGTTCCTGATCGCGGTGATTTGCCGGCAGAAATCAATGAATCGTTGGTAGTGGAGCTTTACTCGAAGTAAGCCAGCCATTTATATCGGCTGTGCGCTTTGAGCGCTCGCGGCAGAGCAGTAAGGGACTGCTCTGCATCTGGTCAAGTTAAAAAACGTTGGATGCCATGCAAACAGAATTTTTAAAGCCACGAATTGTTGACGTTACACAGGCCAACGCAAATCATGCAAAAGTCACCTTGGAGCCATTGGAGCGCGGCTTCGGACACACGTTGGGCAATGCCCTGCGTCGTATCCTGTTGTCCTCCATGCCAGGTGCTGCTTTCTATGAAGCGGAGATCGAAGGCGTGCTGCACGAGTACACCACGATGGAAGGTGTGCAGGAAGATGTTCTAGATATCCTTTTAAATCTGAAAGGTGTCTCTATCATCATGCATGCGAAGGAAGAGGCTACGTTAAAGCTTGTAAAGCAAGGTCCTGCAATCGTAACTGCCGGTGATATCACACTCGATCACGACATAGAAATCGTTAACCCAGATCATGTCATTTGTCATCTGACAGGCGATATGAACTTGAACGTCACTTTGCGAGCACGTGTTGGACGTGGCTATGAGCCAGCGTCTCATCGCACACTTGAGGAAGGTGAGAGTCGTCCAATCGGCACCTTGCAGATAGATTCTTCATTCAGTCCAGTGCACCGAATCGCCTATAACGTTGAGAGTGCTCGTGTTGAGCAACGTACCGATCTAGACAAGCTGATCGTTGATCTTGAAACCAACGGTACTATTGAGGCGGAAGAGGCGATTCGCAAAGCGGCGACAATTCTTCAGGAACAGCTTTCCGTGTTCGTTGATCTCAAGGCGGAAACACAGCAGCAGGAAGAAGAGCAAGCCTCTGACATTGATCCAATTCTGTTACGTCCGGTTGATGATCTTGAACTGACCGTCCGTTCAGCAAATTGCCTGAAGGCTGAGAACATCTACTACATTGGGGACCTGATTCAGCGAACCGAAGTAGAGCTACTGAAGACACCTAATCTTGGTAAAAAATCACTGACTGAGATAAAGGACGTGCTGGCACAGCAAGCCTTGTCGCTGGGTATGCGACTGGAAAACTGGCCACCGCCTGAACTTCAGAAGCAACGTGAGATGGCGAAGTAGGTCGGACCCGGATTGGGACGCTTGAGCGCCATAAAATAGATTAAAGAGTCAAGAAAATGAGACATCGCAAGAGTGGGCGCCAGCTCAATAGAAATTCAAGCCATCGTAAGGCCATGTTCCGCAACATGGCTGCATCTTTGGTAGAGCATGAGTCCATCAAAACGACCTTGCCTAAAGCCAAAGAATTGCGCCGTGTTATCGAACCGATGATCACCAGTGCTAAAGTTGATAACGTGGCCAAGCGTCGACAAGCATTTGATCGTCTGCGTGACAAGGCTGCGGTTGGCAAATTGTTTTCGGATCTTGGTCCACGCTTCAAGGAACGTCCTGGTGGTTACACGCGCATACTGAAGGTTGGTATGCGCCCAGGTGATAACGCTCCGATGGCGATTATCGAATTCGTTGACCGAAGCGAAGCCTAAAACGGCTGAGACACCAGATGGCGCGACCACTGTCGCGCCAGCAGTTCAAGCTGCAAAAAAAGCCGGCAGCTTTGCCGCCTTAGCAAACCTTCTTCGGTATGCCCGTGGCTACCGAAAACGCATCATCCTCGCGAGCCTCTGCTCGACTCTCAACACCTTTTTTGATGTCATGCCCGAGATCCTTATCGGGGTGGCGATTGACGTCGTGGTCAATCAACAACAAAGCTTTTTGGCAGGCCTTGGCTTTGCATCGCCGAAATCGCAGATCGCGATGCTTGGTATTCTGACCTTTGTCATCTGGGCTGGGGAATCACTATTTGAATATCTGCACCTGATACTGTGGCGTAACCTTGCTCAGGATCTTCAAGCGGACTTGAGGCAAGACGCATACGATCAAGTTCAACGTCAGGATATGGGCTACTTCGAGGCGAGAAGCTCTGGCGAATTGACAGCCATCCTTAACGATGATGTGAATCAGCTTGAACGCTTCCTCGATGGCGGTGCGAATGACTTTCTGCAGGTGTTTGTCAGTGTGATTCTGGTAGGCGGCGTGTTCTTTTACGTGTCACCGAGTATCGCGTTTCTGGCCATAACTCCCATACCCGTCATTATCTGGGGCGCTTTTTTCTATATGCGCCGAGCCACACCGCTATACGCCGAGGTTCGCGCAAAGGTGGGCAGTCTTGCAAGTCGGCTCAGTAACAACATCGGTGGCATGGCGACGATCAAATCGTTTACTGCCGAGGCGCAGGAATCGGCGCGACTCCAGAATGCTAGTAGCGAATACGTAAAAGCCAATCGTGATGCGATACAAGTGTCGTCGGCATTTGTGCCTCTTATTCGCATGGCAATCCTTGCAGGTTTTCTATGCACATTTGTTCTTGGAGGGTTTCGCGCGCTCGATGGAACCTTGAATGTTGGGGCCTACGGCATGTTGGTCTTCCTGACTCAGCGATTGTTGTGGCCGCTCACTCGCTTAGCCCAGACTGTTGATCTTTACGAGCGTGCGATGGCCAGCACTCGGCGGATACTGGGTTTGATAGAAACAGAAACTCGGGTCAGGGATTCCGGTAAGTTTGATTTACCGTCGACAATTGAAGGTGAACTTGTTTTTGAAGCTGTTTCCTTCCACTACCCAGGAACCGACGTTGGTGTTCGAGAGATAAATCTGACGGTTGCGGCTGGTACAACAGTTGCGCTGGTTGGAACGACCGGGTCAGGTAAATCTACTTTGATCAAATTGCTCCTGCGTTTTTATCCGGTAGATCAAGGTCAGATAACAGTCGATGGACACCCCATCGATGAACTTTCACTCAAATCCCTTCGCAAATCCATTGGTTTGGTCAGTCAGGATGTATTTTTATTTGAAGGAACGGTAAGAGAGAATATTGCTTACGGAAAGCCAGGCGCAAGTGAAAGGGAGATTGAGGAAGCCGCGGTCGCAGCAGAGGCGATCAATTTCATCAATGCACTGCCTATGGGAATGAATACGCTAGTGGGTGAGCGAGGTATTAAATTGTCTGGTGGGCAGCGGCAACGTTTATCTCTTGCACGCGCAATATTAAAAAATCCACCAGTACTGATTCTGGACGAGGCAACCAGTGCAGTGGATAACGAAACCGAAGCCGCAATCCAGCGATCACTTGAGGTGATATCAATCAAGCGTACGGTGCTTATGGTTGCTCATCGCCTGAGTACAATCGTTGCTGCGGATGAAATCATTGTCCTGGAACAGGGCAAGATAGTTGAGCGCGGTTCACATCAGAATCTGATCGCCCGTAATGGTCCTTATGCAGGACAATGGGGCGTTCAGACTGGTGCAGTACAGCGTGCCCGAGGAAATGTTTCATGAGTCGTATTACAGTCATCGGTGCTGGTTCCTGGGGAACTGCACTTGCAATTCAATTGGCCCGTGCCGGTAGTGAGGTCAGCTTGTGGGGGCGAGATGCTAGTGCCATGAGTGAGATGGCGCAGAACAGAGTCAACTCGCGCTATCTGCC
>CAZQOI010000053.1:0-21083 GCA_964594905.1 uncultured Granulosicoccaceae bacterium | reverse complement strand
AGTGAGCCGAGTGAGCCGAGTGAGCCGAGTGAGCCGAGTGAGCCGAGTGAGCCAACCATTGAGGCGGCCAATCCAGTTTCAATTGATCCATCCACACTGACATCAATCGTTGTTCTGGACAACAATGTCAGCGGTGGTGGGTTTCAAGGTGACGTGACAATCACAGACGATGGCCAAACCGTCTTTTCATCAGCTGATGTATCGGGAATTTTTAAATCAACAAACGGTGGCTTGAGCTTCGCAAATCGCAATGAAGGATTGAAAAGTTCTAAGGTGGCTTCTTTAGTCATCACACGAGATAACGATCAAATACTGTATGCCGGAACTGGAGACAAGGGGGGATCAGGTGGTCTGTTTAGATCCATCAACGGTGGTGATTCCTGGTTGTTAACAGGCGATGGCGATAAGGCGCAGTTTGCAGGTAACCATTCCGCTAACAGTGATCCAGTACCTGATGGTCATCCGAGATCTAACGGTGATTTGATCGTGGTAGATCAAGGTGCTAACTCGGCGACGTTCACTGATGACATAGTGATAGCCGGTTCGTACAAGACCGGTGTAAGAATATTTACAGAGGGCGGAGACAAAGAAGTTTCAGCTGTGAATACGTCTGGTTTTGTGCGATCTGTTGCTTTGAATGAGGCTTTACCTAATACAGTTTTTGCGGCGATTCAATTTTCAGATACTGCCAAAAATGGTATCTATAAAATAGACTATACAAATCCAGCTGCGCCAACGTCGACGCTCGACTTTCCAACTTTACGTCCAGAAGGCTTGGCGGTTCTAAGCAATGGTAATGTTTACGGAGCTATCGGTGCAGCTGGAATTGTAAAGTACGATGGAACGTCATGGGTTTTAATAAACTCTGCATTGGATACAAATAATCCCAATAGACAATGGACAGCGGTCGCTGGTTATGTTCAGGGCTCCAATGATGTTGTATATGCAGGTACCAATAACACTGGAGGAACAACAAATGGCGCTGATTACTCGAGTATCTGGAGAACCATAAATGGTGGTAGTAGCTGGACTCCGTTAGTCGATGCGGATTCTAATGTTAGTGACAAAATCCATGGTAAATCGTACGACTGGTGGTTTCGAATAGACGCGTTCCGACAGGCAGGCTTAGGCCGCAAAAATAATGTTGTCAGTTCTATTGATTTGTCACCTGGTTCATCTGCAAGTTCTGTCGCGGATGATGTTATTTATGTATCGGGACGGGGTGGAATCTGGAAGTCTGAGAACGGAGGCGAACTATGGGAACCAGCTGTTTTTAATATGCAGGCAACATCAAATAACGGCGTTGCAGTAAATCCAAATGATCCTACTCAAGTGGTTCTTGCAAATACAGACTATGTCGTACTTGAAACAAATAGTGGTTTTGAAAACAGCGATTTATCCCGCGACAAGCCACAAGGTGCTGAGTCAAGAGGTCATGACATCATTTTGGATGCAACGTCTAATGAAATTATACTGGGCGTAGGAGATCGAGATAGAAATGAAGGGGGAGAAGTCTTTGTAAAATCAGCCACAGCGTTGGGCAACCCCTCTGGATCAGGTTGGACCAATACGAACCTGGGAGCGGCGACGTCAGCGACAGACGGAAGAGTCAGAGCCGTGTCTTATGGTTATCACGATGGAGTGTCTGCTACCTCGCAAACTATTTTGGCTGCAGTAGAGGGCGAGGGCGTGTATAGATACCATAATGGTGCCTGGTCAAAAAGTAGTGGTGTAACCATAGGTTCGACAGATCGAAGTAATTTTATTTGGCCTGATAGCGGAAATTCCGGAGTCGTCTATTTGCTGGATTTATCCCAAGGTTTTTATCGTTCCAATGATGGTGGAAAGAGCTGGACAGATATTTGGCCAAGTATGAAGTTTAATAATAATAATTTTTTTAATTCTGGTTATATTGCTGCCGACGATAACAACCCAACGACCCTTTTTGTCTCTATTCAAGGGAGAAGCGGTTCTCCCATAGGAACCAAATTTAGAGTTTTCAGGCTGACCGGAGCCGACTCAAGAGTGTTTGGGGCGCCAGGAACGTCAGGTATCACTGACATTACAGCGCACTCGGGTAATTCCCCGATTAACCGCCCTGGTCCGATCGTATTCGGTCCAGAAGGGTATTTGTGGTTAACGCAGCAACAAGACTCTCAAAATTCTATAGATGCCGCTCTTTTTGTTATGGTAAATCCTACTGTCGATATGTCATTTATAGATATATCGACTAACGAGTACCGAAACAGTGTCGTGACGCCAAGTGGAATTGACGTATCAAGCGACGGATTTGTTTATATTTCTCAGAATGGTAATGGCGTCGTTAAGATATCTCTACCTTGCGGTTTAACTGACAATTGCCAGTAACGGCAGTAATGAATGAGAGCGACATACACAGGCCTGTTAGGTCAAGGTAATTAACAGCCAACTTCGCGCTACTTGAAAAATTTTGAGTAAATTCTTAACAAGCTTATCTGTAGTCGGTATTTGACCAAAAAAGCGAAAGCGATGTTTTGTATCGCAATTGTTACTGCCGTTGCAATAGCGGCGCCGTATACACCGTATTGAGCTGTTAAGAACAGCGCTAGTGCAACACCAAAAGCGGCCACAACCATCGAGAAATTTCGGATATCCTTCTCGAAACCACTCATCATAAGAAGTTTTCCACACGGGCCGGTTAGCGCATTTACCAATTGACCGCAAACCAATATCGTCAGTAAGCCTCCGGCCGCGCTATATTGTTCGCCAAAAATGCCAAGTACTTTACCGCCAAACAGCACCATCACGAGAAACACAACCAGAGAAACTACCGCTAGTAGTTTCAACGATTTAGCTAGTACCTCTTCAGTCTCTTCGATCTCACCTTTGTGATGATGGGCTGCAAATTTTGGCGAAACGACCATGTTTATTGCTGTTAGTACCATCGGCACCAGCATAGCTATTCGCATTGCTATAGCCAGCAACGCAAGCTCTTCTTTTGAAACGTATACTGACGAAATGAATTGAGCGCCCCACTGGTTCAGTTGTTGGGCAATGACAACCATCCAAAGTGGTAGAGAGGTACGGTAAATTTCCTGAAAATCAGTGTCACCGAACTTTACTTCTTTCCAGGTAGAAAAAGCTATTCCTTTGAATGTATACAGAAACAAAGCGACGACGATTTGCACGAATAAAGAGCAAAAGCAAGCGATGATAAAGAGCCCTATGACGTCGGCTGCACCAGACGGGGCAAGGATCCAGACAAATATAGAGAATATTATGTAGTGGAGCGAGGTGTTGGTGACTGCTCCGGTAAAAACAAAGCCTGAGGCGTGCAGAGAGTGAGCAATAATTCCGAGTAGTGCGATTGCAATACCGGCAGGGTAAACCATTAACAGGTAATTCATGTACTCGTACGTGACTACCCAACCTGACACGTACAAAATTGAATAAATTAATAAGCTGCCCAAAACGCATGCCACAGCGCTAACTGCAACAATTGATAGGAACTCTCGATAGTCGAGCTCACTTAGATAGATCGCACACTTTTTTAGTACAAAGTTATCTAAACCAAAGCGCAGTAGATGTGAGAAAAAAATGGCAAAGCCAAGACTTAAAAAGAAGAGACCACTGTCACTGACGGAAAGATTAGTTGTGACTGAGTAAGCTGCTATAAGAGCGCTTATCGCCCCCAGAATACGACCAGAAAAGCTGCGAAAGGCAGCTCCTAGGAAACCGCGCATCTTAACGTCTGAATTTTTTGATATTGCGAGCAAGTAAAAAGAATGCTCGTGGGTAATCAATCAGGTATCGTCGAACTGTTGTTGGCTCTTTGTACATTCGGTATGCAAATCTCAGATTACACTTGTCTATCCAGGAAGGATAGTACGTCCCACCGCCTATTGCAGTTTGGTGAATAAAGCCTCCACAAGTGTAGATGCGACCTTTGTATCCAAGGTCTACCAGAGCATTGGCTGCTTCCTCCTGCTTGACGGCTCCCATCCCAATAATAATAAAGTCATAGGTCGACTCTGCCAGAGTGGCAAGGTAACTCGACTTCTTCTCGTCGTTGTCGAAATACCCGGAGCGTCCATCAAGTTTGATACCGGGAAACATACTCGCAATTTTCGTCAAGAAACCATCATTTGATTTCTGATCAGACCCTAAGACAAAACCATGTTCGGTATTGGTAGCTGCATTTTCGAATACCAGATTTGCAACCGAAGTAAAGTCGAAGCTGAGGCGTTCTATTTTCGCGCCTCGGTGAATCAATTCAAGAAATATTTTTAAACCTATTCCGTCGATACAGATCTTGTCAAAATTTTTTAGATCAGTACCTGATTCCCAAATTTTTAGGAAGCTGTACGGGTTAAGAAAAGTGACGACTTTTCCCGCTGAGAATTCAGCTGTGTTTGTGCAAATTCGATATCTGTTTAGCACTGGAACAACCCCTGTTCAAATCGCTTCCAATAATTAATCTGTTGTTTATCACGTAATCTGATTTTACGTGAGTAGAAATTACTAGAGCGAAATTCTTATTATTATTGTTATGGTAGTGCATTTTCATCACTCTGACAGACTATTCGGTATTCCTTCAGAGTGATGATTGTAAATTGCTTGTATATCTTTACGTCTGTAAATTTTACGTTGACTAAAATTTGGTAAATCGATATCAGTAAGCGTTCTTGTCACAAAAACCTTTGGCTACGGTAAAGAACATTATCTTGATATCCAACCATGGCGACCAGTTTCGGATGTACGCTAAATCAAACTTAACTCGCTGCTGCATTTTGTATGCGGTATCGGTTTCGCCGCGCCAGCCGTTGACTTGTGCCAAACCGGTGATTCCAGGCCGTACTTTATGGCGAAGCATATAGCCTTCGATTTGATTTCTCCAAAGCTCGTTGTGGGCCACAGCATGTGGGCGCGGACCAACAAGAGACATGGTGCCCTGAAGAACGTTAATTAGCTGAGGTAATTCATCCAATGATGTTTTTCTGAGTACCTTGCCAATACGAGTAACTCTGGCGTCATTTTTTGTCGCCTGGAGAACTTGGCTATCGGTATGCACCAACATGCTTCTAAATTTGAAAACTTCTATTGATCGGCCATCAATTCCATAGCGTTTTTGACGGAAAACCGCAGGTCCTGTTGACCCGCTCTTAATCAATATGGCGATTATTGCCATTGGGATACACAAAAATAACAAAGCGACCGAGGCAATAACGACGTCAAAAACGCGTTTAAACTGTTCAGCCGCCGGTGTAAGTGAGGTATCGGAGATATTAACAATATTGGTCTCACCGAACCTGTCGGTTGCGCCGTCGAGTAAACGCTTTGTGTACAGATCAGGTGCAACACACACGTCTACGGTGCTGTTAGTGAGCTTTTTAGACAGTTCTTCAACTACGTGAGATTGATCCGCGGATACTGCAATCCAAACTTGTTCGATAGCGGCATCTGAATCGCGTTGATTTTCAACAAAGCTGGTTATTTGTTCGGCTGACATCTGCAAGAAATCTGATGTGTAGACATCTTGTGACTGGATTGATGGAAATTCGAATATCTTGGCAACTCGAACTCGTTGATTTGATAACTCGTAAAGGCTGCGCATTACCGGTTTGATGCTATCTGCACTGCCACAAATGACAACGCTTCTGGCTTTTACTTTTTTACCGGCTATCAATCCCATGGAGCGGAGCACTCTTAAGCCAGTTAATGAAGTCAAAGTGAGCACCATTGAGGCACTCATCCAGACCCGCGATACGTCGCCGGCTGTCTTTGTTAGAAACGCAAATAGTCCGACAGCCGCGAATGCGCCCATCCAACAGAGCAAAAGGTTTGTTAGTTCACCTTTAAGTTTTCGTAGTTTTTTAGCGCTGTACATGCCACCAACCGATAGCGCCAGAATCATGAAAACAAGTGAACTTAATAGAGCAACAGTTCTGTGTGATGTGAAGTTCAAACTGCCAAGGTAGGCAAAATGAACGGCTGCGAAACAGAAGATGGTTGCAAGTAAGTCTGTAGCGGCGCTGCTTCGTGCTAGATCTGGGCCGTGGTTGAATCGAAGGCTGAAAGCAGGCGTGTGGAAACTGCTTTCGTTAGACGATTCAAGGCCGTTGTCGATCTGTAGCGTATCGCTTGGGATGTACTGTCTACCAGACTGAATATTGGTATTCAGCATAGACACATCGCTAGTCTCAACCGACTTCAGCGAAGGCTGTGTGCGACTGCTTTCGTCTGTTGTTACGTCTAATTCTAGACCGCTTACCTTACTCACTTTTATTGTCCTGATTTTATTATTATTAAGTGTTCAAAGCGCCTGAGGGTTTCTGCTGAACCGTATTTGGTGCCTTTTGTAATGGTTTTTCTTAAAGCGATTAATGTGTGAAAGTTGATTTTCAATAGTTTGATCGATCGACACTATTCAGGCAAGCTATCAACTGCGAACCAATTCTCAAGTTAATAAGACAATGAGTCTTAGAATTCCAAAAATATGCGTTCGTTGGTATTACTAATACGAGATAGAAAAACGATCAATTCGTATGACGAGACTCTACTTGCGCGTTGTTCTGGTTAAAGCGTCGTTTAGTTTGTTTGCTTCCGTGTATGTTCGTAGAGGCTTGGTTAGTCTCTCCATAATTACTAAACAATAATAGCATCAAACATTTGACCTTGAGCGTATTCAGCAGCCCATTTACTCGCTTGAATTGCAAAACATTGTGGACGGAAATTCAATATTAGCTTCAGCAGATTTGCGTAACCGATGTAGCTCAGAAAACGTTAAACAGTTCACAATTTTGACTCCTGAGTGCACCAAACTTGTAATGATTACATCAGTGTAAGGAAACTCATCAAGTCGTAATTTTGATAACACAGGCGAATCTAGGGTTAACCAAGCGCTTTCATCGCAATGTGAACTTCGTCTAACTGCGTTAGCAGGAGCTAATTGCGTTTAACTGCTCGTGCCCTGTTTGAAGGTTTTGTCAAAAAAACGCATTTTTCACTGAATGACTTTCTCGCGATGTAGGACGCATGTTGAAGATATTGGCACTGTCGACGATCAATACCTTGTCCGTAGAGGATAGCCAACCCGGTTGATCGCTTTGTGCTCAACAGAGTTGTGAAGTTAGAGCTGATAGGGACGCCGAATGTTGGATCCTGAGGATCTGTCGAAATCTCCACTAGAATAAGGTTAGGAGAGCCGTTCGGCGGTTTTCAGTTCGCGCTATTTCGCTGCGTGTCGTCCTCACACAGCGACAAATCTGTGTTTCTTACCGAGATGAGCAAAAAGGCAGACTATGGGTGATTTGAATAACAAACCTAGCGACTCTACAGATGTGGAGATCGTGTTTGTTGGCGGATGGGGGCGAAGCGGTAGTACATTGTTGGCTCGAATGCTCGCTGAAGTGCCTGATTTTGTCGCTGTTGGCGAAGTTCGAG
Source organism: uncultured Granulosicoccaceae bacterium (assembly GCA_964594905.1). GTDB lineage: Bacteria > Pseudomonadota > Gammaproteobacteria > Granulosicoccales > Granulosicoccaceae > Granulosicoccus. The sequence continues at coordinate 13,661 of CAZQOI010000053.1, read as the reverse complement.
ACGTATTTCTCAGAGGTATTATTGAGGATCGAGTTTGCGGATGCGGCGAGCGGTTCAGTGCCTGTGATTTTTGGCAAGCCGTTGGAGATGATGCCTATGGAGGCTGGAGCCAATTGTCGGTGCCCCGCTTGAAAGAATTACGCGCACTTACTGATAAGCCATGGCATGTACCAGCGTTAGTAAAACCTGGTTTACGAAAGAAGACCGATGAAGCTGTTGCTGAGTATGGCGAGCTCCTGCTGCCGCTGTATCGTTCAATTAGAAAAATTACGGGGGCCCATTACATCGTTGATGCCTCGAAGATTGCCTCTTACGGAGGTATTCTCCAACGAATTGAAGGACTGTCGCCTCGCTTTATCCATTTGGTGCGTGACCCTCGCGGTACCCTGAACTCCTGGATGAAGCAGGTTCGAATGACAGATGATCTCGATCGAACTCGTTATATGCCTCGCTACAGTACTGCTTCTGGCGCTGCACGCTATGTTGGTTATAACGCAGAGATGCACGCTGTCGGAACAAAATCCCCGCATATGCTGTTGAAGTATGAAGACCTTGTTGTTGAGCCTGAGGCCAAGATCCGCGAAGCCTTGGATTTTATTGGTCTTCCGAACGGCACAGATCTCTCTCATTTTTTAGGCCCTGAGGGGGTCAAGTTAGGCATGAATCACACGATTGCCGGCAACCCTATGCGCCACGAATCTGGTTGGATCCCACTTCGCCCTGACAATTCCTGGCACGAGAAGATGCCTACTCACAGGAAGTTGGCCATTGCTGCTATGACGTTTCCGCTTCTTAAAAAGTACGGATATGATATCCGCAGCTCAAAGTAACTGGCCGAAATATGGCCATTTGGGTAAAACCGGTGCGATATTGGCATTGAAGAACGGTATCTGCCTAGTCGCAGTACTGTCAGGAATCAGGAATGACCGGTAGTAATTTCAAAGTAGATTTTTTCTGCGTGGGGGTCGCGAAAGCGGGTACCACGACCTTGCACGATCTACTCAGCCTTCAAGACAAAATTTCGCTGCCAAAAAGGAAAGAAACCAATTTTTTCAGTTTTGGCATTTTAGGAAAGCCAACTTTTTCGGGGCCGTTGGATCATTCCAGCGTTAATCAGCCAACTATTACTTCCTTTGAGGAGTACGTAAATGATTTTGACGTGGAGCCTGGATCATTGATAGGCGAGGTTTGCCCGTCATATACGCTCAATGGGGCTGCTGACAATATTTACGAGCACAACCCTGAAGCAAAAATCATCATCCTGTTAAGAGAGCCTGTTGGTCGCGCATACAGTAATTATCAACATTTAGTTCGAGATGGTCGTGAGCCTTCCTCATTTGAGGATGCCTTGGCGGCTGAAGCTGATCGTCTTGCTCAAGGTTGGGAGTGGTTCTGGGGGCTGAAACGCAACAGCCAGTATTTTGGGTTGGTTAAAGAATATGTTGAAAAATTTGGCAAGGAAAATGTGAAGATCATGTTTTTCGAAGATTTTGTAAAAGATCAAAAAGACCATGTGAAATCGGTAATGGAATTTATTGGATTGGATTCCACTCAATCGAAACATGAAGAATTTAATTCGAACCAATCAGGCGTAGTGTCGGGAAAATGGAAAATCCTGCACAAGCTTTTACTCTCCGAAGGAATTTTAAACTCAACGCTAAGAGTTGTATTGCCACCCACTGTGCGCAAGAAACTTGGATCTTTCTTCAAAAGTTTCTCGACTGTTAAAGGTGATGTTTCTTCAGAAACAAGAGATTCTCTTTCTCGTGAATTCTCCAGTGATTTAACCCAATTGAACGCGCTGATTGGCGGGCGAGTTGGTGACTGGTTAGGGCAAAGGGATGTTTCATAAACTGCTTATCGCGTATTTTGGCGCGTTTATGTTCTTTTGGTTTCTGGGTATTGACCAGCTATTTTTCCCGTTTGTATGCGTAGTTGGATTTTTTTCCTACATATCCACTTTGAAAACTCCCCCAAAGCGCGAGGTGATATTTTTCGCGTTGTTTGTATTTGCGACTTTCTTTTCAGTATTCCAAATTACAACAGGTGATAGGTACGTCACGTATATCCGGAATGAAGGCGTTTATATCGCGATGCTCTTCGTCTTTGTTTCTACAACTTTCGCTTCTGCTAGAGAGGAGCATACAACTGATAAAATGTACTTTGCGCTGCTTCTGTTTTCTATTCAATGCTCAGTAATAGCGTTCCTCGCGAGTAATGGTACCTCTGTCGCATTCAAATCAGTCGCCGGTTACATCCTGCCTGATATGGGATCAAAATATATAAGTGGGATGTTGAATAAAGATTCGATCCAAGCTGAAGCGTCATGGTTTTCCAAAGGATTTTATCGCCCTAGAGGCCTGATGCTATATCCAAATACGATGGCAGGAATACTTGCGTCGACGATGGTGCTAAAGGCATATTTTATTTATAAATTCTGGCGAGATAAATTTAAATTCTTTGCACTCATATGCCTTGTAACGATATATATGGACTTATTCAGCATATATTCGTCCTTGAGCAGAAGTACCTGGGCTGGTTTAGCGATTGCACTTGCCGTTTTTCCGTTTGCCTTCAAGACGAATTTTGTGGCAAAGATTATCCCGTTATTTTTGGGGGTGTTTGTCATCGCATTGGTTTTCTTAACCGGATTTAATGAAGGTATCGAATCGAGGCTTGTGGATAAAACCCACTCCAATGAAGGGCGTGGGCTGAACTATCAATTGATTTGGCAATATACAACCTCCAGTGTCGATAAACTCCTGTTTGGTCATGGGACGCAAATCGATCATTGGCAATTGGGTATTCCGCTTGGTTCTCACAGCACTTATCTGGGTGTGTTTTTCAAGTTTGGCGTCTTTGGTTCTATATTTTTTCTGTTATTTTTGTTCTTTCTATATCGACGTTCGGTCGCTCTAACCAGAAATGTCAAAGTGTTAAACCGCGCCGAAGGTGGATATATAAGGCCCTACTTTTTGTGTTGCGCGCTAATTATTCCGGTCATGCAAATGACCTTTATTGAAGTGGACGTTGATTTCAGTTACGCAATGTATTTTTCAGCATTGGTGTTTTTGATTGGCCAAGAGTATCGTTTGGTTAATGAAAGAGTAGGCGCGCTAAATCTTAATTCGCATCAATGAATTCTTAGTACACCTACATTTGTTATTCTATCTGTCATTAGTTGTCATGGCTCTGTGTCCCTATGTTAAAAGCCAGTCTATTGATCAGTACAGTAATTGTTAGCGCTGTTTCCGCAGCGGCGACAGTTTTCTTGGTTTTGCCAAGCAGTGAGAATGTATCTATCACTGGCGACGCCCAACCAATAGAACAGGTACCGACGCCGTTCGATACAAGTGCAGCTATGAGTGCGCCTGCGCAGGACATTTTAAAACTTATTCGGGAAGTTGAAGATTTGCGCACTCAGCTTGAAGATGCCAACGCTGAACGTGCTCAGTTGGCTGAAACAGTTGTTGGTTTGAACCGTCAGTTGGTAGACCTTGAAAGTAGTACTTTGAATCTCACATCGTTGGCTTCCAATCAAGGATTGACCAACGAGACATCAGCTAATCGAGCGGTGGGTGAGCATGTGGGTAACGGGGAATTCAGGTTTCCTAATCAACCCTCTGCCGAATCTCGTTATGACAGTCTCATAGCAGCCGGAGTCGATGCCATTTCTGCAGAGGATATCAGTGCACGTCAGAATCGTTACCAGCTTGATCGACTTGAACTTACAGACATCGCAACGAGAGAGGGCTGGATTGATTCTGATCAATATCGGGACCGTCGGGAGGAGTTGGCCTCGACACGAGTTGATCTTCGTGAGGAGCTCGGTGATGACACCTACGATAGTTATTTGTACAGTTCAGGAAGCAATAATAGAGTAGCCATAGAATCGATTATTCCTGGCTCTGCCGCTGATGCCTCGGGCGCGCAGGAAGGCGATATTGTCATGAGTTATGCGAGCAATCGTGTTTTTAGATTGCGAGAGTTGCAGCAGGCGACGCGCGGGGGAACGCGTGGAGAACTTGTTGATGTGACTCTGGATCGGCAAGGACAAATTGTCAGCATTAGTGTCCCACGTGGCCCGCTTGGGGTCACATTGGATGCGATGAGAGTATTGCCATAGCGATTTTATTTGATTGCTTATTGGGTGAACAAGGCAAAGTCTCCTGAAGTCCAGTCTCCGGGGGCGAGCGATATCACCCCGCTGTCAATGCCCTTTTTAGCAAGGTTGAACGCATCGTTTGCATTTGTCACTGGTTCAACCGCAAAGTGTGGCTTGGCGGGATTGAACAGCACCAGATGCCCACAGTTACGACTGGCCTGCATTTTTAGCTTGATACCGCTGGTAGGCCAGGTAATGGTTACGGGGCCGTCGAGACCACTGAAGCAATGATCAATTCGCTGCTTTGTCTCAAGCGCTCGAGGTTTGCGAAAATCGAGCTTGGTCGGAAGCGCTTCGCTCGAACCTGTCGGCAGGCAGTCGCCATCTGTATCTGGATAGACTCCCGAAACGGGAATACATAGTTCTGGTGATACACCATCGATGGTTCTGACGAAGTAGGGGTGCCAACCAAACCCTACCGGCATTAGCGAGCCCCCATCGTTGCGAACGCGAATAACACTGGAGATCTTATCCTCTTTAACTGTGTAGTAAATCTCCGCCGTTATTGCCCAAGGCCAGTTAATCCGGCCATCCTTGGATGACGAATATTCGCAAACAAGTTCATGTTCAGTTTCCTTGACAATCCGCCACGGCAACTTGCGCAACGCGCCATGTAGAGAATGATTGTCTGAATCGCTGAGTTTGTATTCGGTGCCATCAAAGCTGAAACGACCATCTCGAATGCGATTGCTATAGGGAATCATATGAAAATTGGCCGCAATTAGTGGCGCTGCTTCATCTTGACCATCTCGAGGCCAGGGAACTTCCGTATGATTCGGCACTGCTGATGTGTTGTTATCATCAACTTGTGGGGCTGGAGGGCGACAGTCCGCCACGACAGAGATCCATCTATCTCCCTGACGCACTTGCGCTGCCATCCATTGGACCCCACGGTCCGGCTCCAGCCACAAACGCCAGTGATCAGATTGCAACAGCTTCATTCTCTGGAAAGCCCCGAATTGATAGTCAGCATCTCTAACCTTGGTCTTCAGTTGATAGCGTGTCAAACCGGTTTGTCATGCACCGGTAGTTGCAGCAGTCCGTCTGGATATCTAAACTCATATAAAGTCCAGTACTCTTGTACCTAACAACTCTCAAACGGCTACCTGTGAACACTTCCTTGATTAATTACAGACTTCTCGTGATCGCTTTCTGTGCCTTGGTGCTCGTCACCTCCGCTCAAGCGCAAGATAGTACCGGACTCAAGCTGGGACAGCCTGATACTGGTGAAAACAAACTCGATCTCGGCGCAGCGCCTCCCGCCTCGCGTCAATCGGAAGAAACTACGGTAGCGCCTGCAGCCCCGAAAGGTGCGCAACGCACGAGTTATGGTGCTTGGGAAGTTGCTTGTTCTGATGACGGAAGTAACTGCGCAATGGCCCAGATCGGCAATGATGCTAGTGGAACCCCAGTTCTCGAAATGGTGATCCGCAAGCTTGCTGAACCGCTGGAAGTTGGTGAGCGCACGGCTATCGCCGTACTCGACGTGATCACACCGCTTGGTGTGGTGTTAGTCGATGGATTGGGGGTACAAATTGATGGCGGTGAGAAGGAATCGGCCCCGTTTCAAATATGCACCGAGCAGGGTTGTCTCGTCCGTGAACCGGTTGATAATAATTTGATCACCCGCATGAAGAAGGGCAGTAATGCCATAGTCTCAGTTATCGCCGCTAATCAAGGAGAGGTAAAGGCGACATTGTCACTAACTGGCTTTACCAAGGCTTATGGCTCACTCAAATAGACCTCACTAGCGGCTGAGTTAACCCGCTGCATTTTGTGCGTCTGGCGCTTCCAAGATTATGCATAGAGTTGTAATTGTTGGAGCAAGTGGTGGTATCGGTTCGGCTTTAACTGATTTAATACTCGACTCGGAGATCGCGACTCATGTTCACGCGACTTCTTTCAATACTGCCTATGAGCGCAAGCACGAGAAACTAGAACACACATCATTGGACATAAGTTCGGAAAGTGAAATAGCACATTGGCTTGATGGAATCGACTCTATCGATTGGTTAATCAACTGTGTTGGTTATCTTCACGATCAATCGCGTGGACCTGAGAAAAGCATTCGACAGTTCGACCCTGTGTATTTTGATAAAAGCCTACAGATCAACTGCTTGCCCACCTTATTGTTGGCCAAGCATGCGTTCGACAAATTTCGACATTCGAAAACCCCGGTTTTCGCCAGCGTTTCTGCCCGCGTTGGCAGTATCAGCGACAATCGCCTGGGTGGTTGGTATAGCTACCGTGCGGCTAAAGCTGCTTTGAATATGAGCTTGAAAACTCTAGCCGTGGAATGGGCGAGAACCAATCCAGCCATCAGGGTCGCCGCTTTGCATCCGGGGACCACCGATACGCGTCTATCTAAACCGTTCCAAAAAAATGTACCTGACGGGAAGTTGTTTTCTGGGCACAAAACGGCGTCACTGTTACTCGCTCAATTAAAGAAGCTGCACAATCATCCCAGTGGACGGTTCATTGCCTATGATGGAGAGGAGATTCCATGGTAGTGCGTAAGGTTATGTCGTCTATGTTGATTAGAGTAGTGGCTATTCCCGTGTCTTGGCTTTTGGCTGTTTGTCTCTGATTTGTATCAAAGTCGTACAGTTGTTGATCAAGAAGGTGTGAGGGTTTGACGTTGCCAAGCGCTGTCAGCATCGAAGCGATACGAGACGGATCAACTTGTTCCCAGCTTGATATCAATGCTTTCATGTTCTGGCGTTGAAGGTTCGGCTGCGAACCGCAAAGATTGCACGGAATAATCGGATAGTTTCGCAGGCGAGCATAGGTTTCGATCAATGGCTCGCGAACGTAGGCAAGAGGTCGAATGACGATGTTGCGACCATTGTCAGCATGCAACTTTGCTGGCATGGATTTTAAACTTCCGCCGTGAAACAAGTTGAGAAGAAAAGTCTCCAGAAGATCATCTGCGTGATGCCCGAGGGCGATCTTGTTAGCGCCAAGTTCGTCGGCTGTTTTATAGAGAATACCTCGGCGTAACCGCGAACACAGTGCACAGGTAGTTTTACCTTCAGGTACTTTTTCTTTGACGATACTGAAGGTGTCTTCTTCGATGACTCGATAATCGATGTTCAAAGTGCTGAGATATTTGGGCAATACAGCCTCTGGGAAGCCAGGCTGTTTCTGGTCAAGATTGACAGCTATCAGTGAAAAATTGATTGGAGCAACGCGTTGCAGGTGCAACAACATGTCTAGCATTGTGTAGCTGTCTTTGCCACCCGACAGACACACCATGATGTGATCATCTGGTTCAATCAGATTGAAGTCGAGAACCGCCTTCGCCGTCTCCCGGCGCAGTTTCTTCTCAATGACGCTCAAATCCTCGGACTTTCTCACTGGGTCTTAATTCCTGTCAAAACTAATCATAAGGTTAAGATTCGCCCAAAAGTACGGCGAATTCTGTCATAACAACGATGAATCAGTATGATCTACGCTGCGATCACTCTGCTGTTGAGCGGAATACGGGGTTCGAGGTAAGGTGACAACATGAAGATCCTGATCATTGATGATCACACGCTTTTCCGCTCTGGCATGGTTCATTTGTTGGAGAATCTCGATCCGAAGCCAGAAATCGTCGAATCTCACTCTCTCCAGAGTGCACAAGAATACCTGTCTGGCGATAATCACGTTGATCTTGTATTACTCGATTTGCGCTTGGGTGATACGACCGGCCTTGATGGCCTGACTACCTTGCGTGGCGATGTGCCCGATATCCCGATTATAGTGCTCTCAGCAGAGCTCGATCCAGCCGTTATTCAACGTTGCATTGAGTATGGCGCCATGGGCTTTATAACCAAGTGTTCAACCCACGATGAGCTACTCGATGCCATTCGTTTGATAAATGCGGGTGGTATTTACTTGCCGCCAGCGGCTCGTGAGGGGCAAACAGCGCCTGCAAATTATGGTTCTCGTCCATCTGATATTGCCTTGTTAGCCTCCCTGTCAAAACGTCAGAGGGAGGTTCTGATGCTGTTGGTTCAAGGTAAACCTAACAAGACAATTTCCACACTGATGGATATCTCTCAGAACACTGTCAAGGCGCACTTGTCAGCAATATTTCGTGTGCTTGGTGCGCGCAATCGAACTGAAGCTGTTTATTTCGCTGCACGAGCGGGTGTACCTCTCGATTGCGATTAAGTCGCTCGTTATTGCCGCGATCGATTGGCTTTGTGTTGCTCAAATTGAAACCCACGTACCCGTTTCATGAGATTCATAAATAGCCTCTTCAATTTTTCTATTGATCAAATAGTCAGAAGCCTCGTTTTCCAGTGTTGAACCTCCAACGAGATGCTCCACTACGTGACGATTCGTCAGGTATACGCAATCCCCCCCGAATTCCTTATCGTCAAATTCGTAGGAGCATACCTTTGGCTTAGCCTGGCCATGCTCACGGTAACGAATGGTCCCATAGCCATCCAAAGAGAGACTACCCTCGGAGCCCTCGATATACATCTCACCCATAGTTCTTCGAGGGTTATCAGTGGCATGATCGACGAGTCGATTGCCATTGAGAACGCCGCGAACGCCATTTTCAAATTCCATCGTGACAATGCCAGCGTCCTCGCCAGCAATGACGGGATTCAATGTGGACAATCGAGCAAACAAGCCAGTGATGTCACCAAACAGATAGCGAAAGACATCGATAAAGTGCACGCCTGTCTCTCTAATCAGGAACTTGCGTTGCTGTTGAAAGTAGGGCTGTCTATCAAGGTAGGCAGATACGCCCTGACCGTCACCGGGTCGTAAATTGAAGCGAACTTCGTAGACATCGCCAACTCGATTCTCGGTCAGTAACTGCTGCAACTTTCGATACCAAGGTTGGAAACGAAAATTCTCGTGTACCACTACAGTTGCATCGGCAGCTTGTATTTCACTAGTCAACGAGCGGGCTTCGGACAAATCGTTGCAGAACGGTTTTTGACACATACAAGGAATGTGGTGAGAGATACATTGACGAACGATATCCGTGTGTGACTGAGGTGGCGTAACTATGTCCACCAAGTCAGGTTTTGTAGATTCAAGCATTTGTTTAATGTCGGTGAATACAGTTGCGACACCAAATTCGTCGGCGATTGTTTGCCCACTTGCGCGATCTACAGCATGTAAAGCAACAAGTTGGACGTCACTCATGCGCTGCCATGCGCGGTAGTGGTATTGGCTGAAATAACCAGTGCCAATAACAGCGACACGTAACATCAGCTGAGGTCGACTGTAAGATTTTCGAGTTCGCGATTTACCGCTTTCGTTACATCGTCCAATCCGTGCTGACCACCTAGTTCTGTGGTGACGAGTGTTCCAGCTTCGAATGCTGCATCGACCGCACGAACAATTAGATCTCCCGCTCGTCTTGCGTTGTCGTCACCAAATTTGTCGGCAAGCCAGTCGAGCATCATCGCGCCCGACAGAAACATAGCCGTCGGGTTAGCGAGGCCTTTACCAGCAATATCGGGCGCGCTGCCATGACAGGGTTGGAATACCGCGTGATCGTCACCGATATCGGCTGAGGGTGCGTACCCCATACCGCCAATGAGTCCAGCTCCAAGATCGGACAGAATATCGCCGAACATGTTTTCAGTCACCATCACGTCGTATTCCCATGGCTTGCACAACAGGTTCAAGGACATGATATCGACGTAGGCATGGTCGGCATCGATGTCGTAGTGCTCAGCGACTTCGTAGAAAATTTTTCTGAAAAAGGCAAAAGCAGAGAAAACGTTTGCTTTGTCGATGCATGTCATACGAGCATTACGCTGTGTATTTGGGTCACGTTTGCGTTGTCTTGATGCTGCCAATGCGAAACTTGCCTTGAAAAGTTTTTCTGAAACATCCCGCGTTATGACCAAGGTTTCGCGGGCCTCGCTATCGCCAATGATTTCGCTTTTTCCTTCTGGTGCAAACAGCCCCTCGATGGATTCGCGTATCAGTACAAAATCAATATCTTTTGCTCGCGGATCGGACAACGGGCCTGAGACGCCTGGGATGCTACGAATAGGGCGGACGCCTGCATAGAGCCCAAGTTCGAAACGCAAATCGATCTGTGGTGTAAGCTCGGTGCCATCATCATAGCGGATAGACGGATCACCCATAGCAGCTAGCAGGATAGCGTCTGCATTGCGGGCTTGGGTTATCGATTCTGTGGGCAAAGCACTACCTAACTCTTGATAAGCACGCGCACCGGCGGGTACATCAGTAGTTGTCAACGCGACATTGCCAACGCGCTCACAGGCGCGATGTAAAAGCTCGACACAGGGCGCCATGATTTCAGTGCCGATTCCGTCTCCGGCAAAAATGGCGATTGAATAGTTAGCGGATTGATTCACGATATTGTGTACCTTGGACGCGGTAAGAATTAGATTGGTCGAATGTTAGAACTTTGTCGATTGCTCATATGGCGAACTCTGTTAGCTCACCCAATGGTAGATCCCAGTGAGGCATTGGTGCGCCGTTTACTGGCATGTCTATCCAGGGAATGGCATCGCCGAGTAGATTGCCAAGATAAGCTTTTGATAGGTCAGGTCCACCAAAAGCAAGATTCGATATGTTTCGCAAACAGTGGCTTTTGACGTTATCCAGATGTGGTCTGCCCATAACGCCAGCGACAAACGCTTTTGCAACGTTTTCGACATGCGCTGAATCGCAGTCTTCGATTAATAAAGTCTGGTTGCCATCTTCATCGATACGAATAACTCGATTACTGACTATGCTCGTGACCCAAAGATTACCCTCTACATCCAGCGCAAGGCCATCGGGAAAAGTTCCAGGCCCAAACATTGTCAGCACAGTGGGAGTGCGGAGACTGGCATCTTCATTTAATTCAAAGCGTGTCAGCTTTTGAGTAAAGGTTTCATTCACGAACAAACAACCCCGAGTGTCATCAATCACACATTCGTTTGTATAACCCAGTCCGTCGGCGACGATTCGCGCATCCGTTTCACCAGGATCGCAAACAGCAATAAATCCTGTTTTAGCAGTAGGCCGATAGTCAAGTGACCTTGGGGACTTGCGCGTACTGACAGTTATCCACAGTCTGCCGTTGAAATCCTTGACGACATAGTTGGTGGGTGGCATTGGTTCGCCAGCGACTGTCAGAACGACAGCCTCAACAGCGCCGTTCGCGAGAAGACGAAAAACCCCGCCGCGTTCATCGCCCAGATGAGCCAGCAGAAAACAGCCGTTCTCCTCAAGCGCTATGCCATTGGGTTTCAGGCCTTGATCGAGCCAGGATGCAAGTGAATCTGGGATTTTCCCGAGTATGTGACGAGTCTCACCCTGGATATTGACGATACTCACACCCCCGTTTCCCGACCAACATGGAACGCTCAAAAGGCCGCTACTGTGGGCGATGGCGCACTCTGGACGGGACAGCTTGGAGCCTTTCCAGCCCCCAATGCTCGGTTTTGATGAAAACTCTGGCATCAGTTATGGTTTTTCGCTGGCTCTGGTTGCAGCATATTGTGGTGTCCCATAGTCTCAGCGTATTGTAACGTTCAGCTATCGCCGGATGCTGAATCGATTCGTTGGAGATTTTTTATGAACAAGCCTGCAGAAAATGTCGAAATGCGCGAGCTTATTGAAATGGACAGGGCCCACGTCTGGCACCATCTCACGCCGCATAAGCCACTGGAGGAGAAGGATCCCTTGGTCATCGTTAAAGGCGATGGTATGCGTATATGGGACCAGAACGGCAAAGAGCATCTGGACGCGGTTTCAGGGGCGGTATGGACCGTTAACTTGGGCTATGGTCGAGAAAGTATTGCCAATGCAGTTCGCGATCAACTGGTCGAGATGTGTTACTTCGCAGGTTCTGCCGGCAACGTTCCCGGTATCAAATACGCTGAACGCCTTATTTCAAAAATGCCGGGCTTGAGTCGCGTTTACTACTCAAATTCAGGTTCAGAGGCCAACGAGAAAGCTTACAAGATCGTCCGACAGATTGCGGCCAAGCAAAATAATGGCAAGAAGCACAAGATTCTATATCGCGATCGTGACTATCACGGTACGACCATCACGGCTCTAAGTTCAGGTGGGCAAAATGAGCGACGTGATCAATACGGACCATTTACTCCGGGCTTTGTCGAAGTGCCTCATTGTTGTGAGTACCGCAGTCAATTCCCAGATACTTCGAATTACGGTGTCAAGATCGCCAAAGAAATTGAAAACATCATTTTAAAAGAAGACCCCGACACAGTTGGCTCAATTGTGCTCGAGCCTGTTACTGCTGGTGGCGGCGTTATTACACCACCGGAAGGCTATTGGGAAACTGTCCAGGAAATATGCACGAAGTACGGCATCTTGTTACATATCGATGAAGTTGTCTGTGGTCTTGGACGTACTGGTAAATGGTTTGGCTATCAACACTACGGTATCAAACCCGATATGGTCACTATGGCCAAAGGCGTTGCTAGTGGATATGCAGCGATAGCCTGTACCGTCACTACGGAGGAAGTGTTTAATCAGTTCAAGGATGGCGATGCAACAATGGGTTATTTCCGAGACATCAGCACCTTTGGTGGTTGTGCAGCAGGGCCAGCGGCGGCTTTGGAGACCATGCGTATTATCGAGGAAGAGAAGCTGCTCGACAATGTGACAGAAATGGGTGAGTACCTTATGGAAAAACTCAGAGGCCTTCAGAATAAGTACAAGGTGATTGGTGAGGTTCGAGGTAAGGGGCTTTTCTGTGGTCTTGAGTTGGTTAAAGATCGTCAGACCAAAGAGCCGGCTGATGAGTCTTTGCTGGTGAAAATAGCCGCTGATTGTATGGAAAACGGCGTTGTCATTGGTCGCACTAATCGCAGCCTGACGGGACTCAACAATACAATTTGTTTAAGCCCGGCGTTGATCTGTACAACCGATGATCTTGATGAAGTCGTTGAAGCTATTGATAACGCTATGGGGCGCCATGCTTCGTGAAATTCGTTGAACGAATCCGGTTTGAAGTAAAGCTGGGTTTCTAACAAACTGAAAGGGCCCGCTTAAGCGGGCCCTTTCTTTTATAAAACAACCAGGTTTTACCAAATTTACTCGGCAAGTCCTTTTAGCGTGTCCATGATTGGACCCAATGCTGGTGAAAGGATTTCGCCCACTCCTTCTTTACCCAGCGTAGTGTCAACCAGTGGCTGAAGTCGCGCCAGACCGTTAGAAACGACTGACTTCAACGGACCACGTGCTGCTTCAGGCACATTGTCGAAATCACCTGCAACTCCAGTCAATGTGTTTCCAGCTTCCTCAAGTCTTGGAAGTACTGCAGCTGCTGAATCCGCATCAGTGACGCCCGCTAGAGCACTTGATGTTGTGCCAAACACATTACCGAATTTTCTGCTGATACCGCCTAAGCTGAAGCTGCTGCGATCGACCGCTTCTTCGGTGCTGGCTTCTTCAGTAGCTGCTTCTTCGGTCTTGGCTTCTTCAGTAGCTGCTTCTTCGGTGCTGGCTTCTTCAGTAGCTGCTTCCTCGGTGCTGGCTTCTTCAGTAGCTG
>CAZQOI010000052.1:0-21149 GCA_964594905.1 uncultured Granulosicoccaceae bacterium | reverse complement strand
GCCCAGCGAAAAGGTTTTTCAGCAAACAAGCCTTCAAGATTCCACGGGCAGGTTTTCATGCAACGCCCACACATCGCACCACCTTTGGTTGTGACGCGATAGCTCGCACATTTTTGGCTGTCAGACTTCCAGATTTCATAGCCATTGAACATGAGCTTGGGCCCAGCGGTGATCGCACCTGATGGACACTCACGCGCGCACTTATTGCATTGCTCGCAGAAGGCTTGCAGCCCAAAGTCAATCGGCTGGTCGTGCGCTAACGGCAAATCGGTTGTGATCACACCCGATTTAAGCCGTGGACCAAGAAAGGGGTTCAGAATAACTTCACCAATGCGACTCACTTCGCCTAGCCCTGATAACAACAACAATGGCGGTTGCAATACCTCACCGTCCAGCACTGAATGCGACTTTGCTTTATACCCAAGGCGTCTAATCTGTTTAGCGATGACGCTACCGAGCAAGGAGAATCGTAAATAGGCCCGCATGGATTGCGCAACGGATATCCAATCATCGCCCGACGCTCCTTCCATCGTTTCAAAGCCTTGATCGATGATCATTGATATGGCTTGATCGTGCGGTGGTTCGATTGGTTCGCCTAACGCGTTGTGCGAGTACCAGGCCCACGGTGGGCAGCGTGATATGCCAACCGCATCGACACCAAGAAAATAGGCAGTCGCCTTGATTAGTTCTGCATGTCGCTTTGGCTCCGGTGCAACCTTCTCCGTATTTGACTCACCGTCCTGCAACAGAACCAATGCGCCCAATGCTCGTCGCTGTGCTGATGACGGTGCCGCTTTTCGGACATAGTAGCCTGCAGTTGCCGCCTGCTGATTGGTCTTGCCCATATCGCCAAACTGAGCTCGCGCAAACATATCCGTACGTTTGGGCACTCGCGGTATATTCTCTTCATCCATATAGGTTGTTGGTAGCTTTACGCGTTTGAGTTTTTCAAACGGGTGTGGACCATCAACATAACGACGTTTCGCGTATAGCTCCTGGTTATGTGCACTTTTCGCAAATCCATACCCGACTTTCCAGGCAAGCCCATGGGTTTTTCTGGCGGGCTGTTGCGCGCTATCGACTAACGGCAGATCCACTTCAACGTCCATGCTGGTGGTAACCGCTGCAACTCCAAATCGCGAACCTACATACGGATTGTGCAGAGCGCCAGCTTCGACACTGGCAAGACCCGCTGCAACACACAAAACTCCCAGATCGACATCACTGGTTGTTGACGAATGCGCACGCGCTGAAAACCCCAGAAGGCGCAAATAGTTGGCGATGATCGTTGCTGTTTCGGAGGCCCGCAAACAGGCACGTTCGGCCTGCGCGTTTTGAATCCACTCGCTACCAGCTTCATCTACACCGGGATCTCGCGGGTACTCATACAGATACACCATTGCATGGGTGTGTTTCTCAATTGAGCTTGGTGGCGCATCCATCGACTCCTTCAAACCCGCCATGATCTGATCAATTCCAGCCGCAAGCGTTGTGGTTTGACGCGTGCGCAAGTCCGATGCAAGCGTATCGATATCAGGATTTCTTAAACTCTTTTCGAGTCTGGCCTCTGTTGGTATCGTGGACACACCGACCATTGATGCATCATTGAAATAAGCAAATGCTTTCAGGTGTTCACTTCGTTCGCGTGGATCCTCGGGGCAAGCCGATGGTGCTGTATTGGTAAAACCTTCGCGAATGGCATCAAGCATCGCCTGAAATTCACGCATCGCGTTGACAATGCTGTGCGGTGCTTCAGAACGATCAAACTCAACACCGGGAAGCGATGGTATATCGCTGTAAGACGTGCGGGCCTGTCGTTGCAGCCGCTCCAAGGGATACGGACCAAGATGCACAGG
Organism: uncultured Granulosicoccaceae bacterium; assembly: GCA_964594905.1. Taxonomy (GTDB): domain Bacteria; phylum Pseudomonadota; class Gammaproteobacteria; order Granulosicoccales; family Granulosicoccaceae; genus Granulosicoccus. The sequence goes on along the minus strand of CAZQOI010000052.1, from coordinate 19,293 downwards.
TCGATGCTTATCGGAAAAAAAGCGAGATGTCACGTTTGCTGGCTACTAATAAGTTTCCTAAAGCAAACAGAACTGCTGTTTACCCCACTGAGTCTAACCGCCAAGAAACAAATCACCAACCTTTGGATTGGCCAATAACTCATCACCCTTACCAGCAATAGCCACTTGCCCAGACACCAGGACATAACCGATGTCGGCAAACTCAAGCCCTTTCTTGGCATTCTGTTCCACCATGATGATGGTCTTGCCTTCATTATGTTGAAGATCGTGCAGGATTTCGAACACCATATCAATAAAACGTGGTTCGAGACCAATGGACGGTTCATCAACAAGCAACAATTCAGGATTCATAACCAGAGCGCGTGAAATTTCCAACAAGCGTCGCTCACCACCTGACAATACGCCCGCATTATGTTTACGACGTGCCGCCAAACGAGGGTATTTGTCGAAGACCATTTCCGCGGCCTTCTTCGCTTCCTCCGGTTTGTTTTTTAGAAAACCTCCCATCCAAAGGTTTTCTTCAACCGTCATACCGGGGAAGATGGATTTGTCCTGCAGGATATAGGCGATCCCTGCTTTGGACAGTTTTTCATTCGGCGAAAGCGCAGTGACATCGCGAGAATCGGCACCATCACCGATCTTGATGGAGCCCGAGAAGATATTGTTAAAACCAAATATGGCATGCAGGATAGTCGACTTGCCTGCGCCATTGGGTCCAATCAAACATAGCGATTGTTTACGACCGACCCGAAGGTTGATGTCGTGCAAGATCTGCATCTTGCCGTAGCCTGCACAAAGATTATCAAGCGTGACAAAACTATCGTTGCCCGCTAGCGCATCCAGCTGATCAGTGGAAATATCCTCGGCTATTTCCGCCGCTTGCCTGACGACTTCATCAACTGAAATAACGGCATCGACACCACCACCGCCATAACCGGAAATATTTTTTTCCGCATCGTCGCCGGTACTGTCGCCGTGTTTATTATCGGGCGTAGTCATTATCGTATCCTCGTATCAATGCGCGCCAAGATAGGCGTCAACTACCCGCTGATCCGATTGAATCGCCTCAGGTTTACCGCTCGCTAACAACTCACCATGCGCCAGACAATAAATATGGTCAGCCATATTCATGATGACGCGCATATTGTGCTCGATAATGAATAAGGTAATGCCAAATTCAGAATTAGCACGGCGCAATCGATCTATCAGACCGTTGATCAAGGTTGGATTGATACCCGCAGTAGGTTCATCAAGTAGCAAACAAGTAGGCTCATTCATTAATGCCATCGCGAACTCAAGAAGCTTTTGCTGACCGAAAGATAATGAGCCCGACTGCAAAAACCGTTTTTCATAGAGACCAACAAAATCGAGCATATGATCTGCTCTTTCGTAGTCAGCGGGCTGATTCTTGGTGAATGCATCACGCAAGCTCATCTTGCGGTGCGGTTGTGAAATCAACATGTTCTCTACACAATTCATTTCACCGTAAATACGCGTTTGTTGAAATGTACGCAACAGACCAAGGCGCGCAATTTCAGGAACTTGTAAACGCGAAATTTCCCGATCCTCAAATTTGATCGAACCGGAATCGATGGGATGGTAGCCAACGATTGAATTGAACAGCGTGGTCTTGCCAGACCCATTCGGGCCAATCAGACCAGTGATGCCACCTTTTTCGACTTTTATGGACACGTCCTTGTTAGCCACAACGCCACCATAGGACTTCGACACATCCGTGACTTCAATGATTGTGCTCAACTGGCTGTACTCCCGGGTGCGGCTTTCTTCTCGACCTGGATACCGAACCATTCAGGCTTTGTGTGTTTAAGCCAGCCCATCAGACCATCCTGGAAATAAACAACTGCCACAACGATCAGCGCACCCAAGGCAACCCACTGCCAACCCAGCAGGTAGTTCCAGGTGACTTCCTTGAACACATGAAAGAGAATCGCGCCGATCACCGGCCCCCATAAGGTGCCTTTACCACCCAGCAAAACACAGACAACCATGAAAATGCCAAGGTTGATTGTTTGATAAGCCGTTTCAAGAGGTTCAAAGTGAATCAGCTGATACGCTGATATGCCACCAGCAACACCGACAAAGAAAGCGGCGATAGACCAGGTCGTGAGTTTGTAACGAAGCGTATGTATACCCATCGCTTCAGCCTTTTCTTCATCGTCGCGTATCGCATTGATTGCGGCGCCAAAGCGCGTCTGATACATCCAACGCAGAAACACGAACAGTATTACGCCGGTTGCGGCAAAGAGGAAGTAAAAGAACAGCTTTCCCTCATCAAGATCATTTGGATAAACCGGCAAGGCTATTCCTTGTCCGCCACCAACCCAGTCCCAGTTGGACACCAACTCACCGGCAGCAATAGCAACGCCAAGTGTGCCAATGGCGAAATATGGCCCACGTAAGCCAAACGTAACGTAGCCAACAACGAACGCTGCCAGCGAGCAAAATACACCGGCTGCGAGAATACCGAGTATTGCACCGAGAAAATATTGAGTATCGGTAAACTTGTATATGCCACCACCTGAAGCATTTGTGTATTCAGCAATGGGATAGGCGATACCGATACCCACCAGGGCACAGACATACATACCTGTGCCGTAGAAGAAAATATTTCCCAGCGAGTTATAACCCATCTGCCCACCAGTCATGTCCCAGGTGAGCGCAACGATAATCATGAGCCAGAGCGTCGCAAGCTGGGTACGAAAATCCGGAAAGAGAAAAGGCGCTGCAAAAATAATGACGAGCAGCACTAGATAGAAGACGACCTTTGCAAATTTCATCAGTAGTCTCCTATTTCATCACCTGGCGCGAGCGACGTTGCTGGATCATTCTGAAAATCAACACGAGCAGCAATAAGAGAACTGCAATTGCCTGCTGGTAGCCAATACCGAAGATATGCGCACCGTACTGCTCCAGCGCACCTATGCCTAAGCCAGCTGCAATAACACCGGGTAGATTGCCGAGACCTGCTGCTGTTACTATGACAAAGGAGCGAATCGCATAGGTGATGCCATAGAACGGTTGAATGACCCACACCATAACGATGATGGCGCCGGCCGCTCCACAAATAGCTGAGTTAAGCGAAAACGTAAACGCGTAAACTTTTTCAGTGTCAATGCCAAGTACCCGAGCTGCACGCGCATCCTGTGCAGTGGCGCGTATAGCCTGCCCCATGCGACTGAATTTCATAAAGATGATGACGCAGGTGGCAAGTACTGCAGCCATACAGACGCCAATCAATTTGGCAATTGGCACATCAACAAAGCCATCGAAAAAGAACAAGGTTTCATAGCCGAGGTTGATGCTTTGCGTATCGGAGCCAAACATCAAGTTCATCAGCTGCGCCATCATGATGGCGATGCCGAATGTAGCCAACAAAGAAGTAAACAAGTCCCGCTCAATAACGCGAGTTATAACGAGTTTGTATATAACCCAACCAATTACCCACATGAGGGCGAAAGCTACCGGCACACCGAGCAATGCTGGCAAACCAAGGCCTGCCAGCCACCAGGCGATATACCCACCCGCGATAACAAAGTCGCCTTGGGCAAGGTTCTTGACGTTCATGACGCCCCACACCAATGCAAGACCATAAGCGGCCAGTGCAAACAAGGCACCGATCATGATCCCATCAATCAGTATCTTCGCGTTAACTACCGGGAACTCGAACAGCAATCCGATATTGCCTATTATTTGATCCATATTGCGGGACTCGTGAGCGCTATATATGACGCAATCAGCGTCGGAAAATCGAAGGGTTTACCTTGCAGAAAAGCAAAAGGCCGGAGAACCCCGGCCTTTTGCGTATTACCATCAACTGCGTTTAGTTTGCCCGAGGCCAGGTAAGTGGATCAGACGCAAAGGCAGACGGCGCGACCACCTTGTACTTGCCATCTTGTATCTGACGCAACACCATCGGCTTGGCAATGTTGTTACCCGCTTCAGAGAATCTGATCTGACCATAAAAAGTGGACATATCAGTTTCTGTCAGGGCATCACGAACAGCCTCCTTGTCGAGGGTACCTGCGCGCTCGAACGCGTCAGCAAAGACATATACTGCGGCAGACGCTTGAGCTGTCTGATAAGGCACGGTCTTCTCGGCATATTCAGGGTAAGCAGCCTTGAACTCAGTATCATAGTTAGCCGCTGAGCCAAACAGACTATCTTCGTAAGTCAATGTTTCTGCCCACTGCGTAGAACAAAGAATGTCGTTGGCGAAATCACCAAAGTTACCGACAACATCCGCAGCTTCACAGTGCGTCAATGCAATCATTGGCACACTGATTTTCATCTCACCGATTTGGCGAACCGCTGTTGCAGCACCTTTTGAATGACCACTGACAATCAACAGATCAGGCTTTAACAGCTTCACTTTTGTCAGGATGGCACTCATGTCGGACAGATCACGTGGCAGCTTCTCGTCAATGACGATTTGCATACCCAACTTGGCTGCATCCTCCATAACACCCGCTCGGATATCAAGAGAAAAGGGATCGTTTTCGACAGCAATGGCTACTTTCACATCAGCAGCAGATTTTCCTTCCTTTTCCGCTTGCTCGCCCGCCAGTGTGACCGCAGACGCAAGATACTGCTCAGAGGTGGACAGTACAGCGAACAGATACTTGTAGCCCTTGTTGAACAGTGAACGCGAAGCGCCCTCGGCTTCAACCATCGGGATCTGGTACTTTTCAGTCACCGGGGCAATCGCCTTGGTCAGTCCTGAAGAATATGGCCCAAGCATGTACTGGACTTTATCCTGGCTGATGAGACGCTCGGCAAGTGTCGCGCCGCGGTCACCCTTGGATTCATCATCGTAGTAAATCACTTTGAAGTTGTAGCATTTGTCGCCAACCTTGATGCCGCCATTTTCCTTTAACTTAGTCATAGCGAATTCATACCCATTTTGAGCATGAACGCCATTGGTGGCATATTTGCCCGTCAGCGAGATCGCTGATCCGAGCACAAGATCTTCACATTCATTAGCGTAGCTTTGTCCAGCGAGCAGAAACGACCCGGCAATACAACCCAAAGCACCCAGCACAGCGCGTGTTTTCAACATACTTTCTCCTCCCAAGAGAATAGGTGTCGTGACCCATTGTACTTAATTCCGTACCGAGTGCAAAAGTTGATTCACAGAAAGAGACTATGACCAATCGCGCAGTTTTGAAGATTATTAATGCAACGCACAGCGGCAATCCACGCTAAGGTGATCGATTGCCTTTGCCCTAAACGGTCGCTTTCACGGAATGACCCCAGAAGCATCCTCAGAGTCAGGCCCAGCACCAAGCTCAGAACCAGGGCCAGATTCACACCCGGGCGGTAACCTGGGACCCTCCCAGCAAACTCGCGCCGGAGCCAGTTTCTCGGTCGTGCTTTTTGCGACTTTGATCAGCTTTGCGAGCTTCTACGCACCGCAGCCGCTGATGCCCATGCTTGGCGATGCTTTCTCGGTCAACGCAACCACAATCGCCTGGATCATGGGGGTGTCCTTTATCGGTTTGTCGATAGCGCCGATGACGGTAGGGTTGTTACTTCGATCTTGGAGTATTCAAACAACCTTGTGGTTAGCGGTCGGTATTCTCGGCCTGAGTCAGTTTGCGCTTGCCTTAAGCAATGACTTCACTTGGTTAATAGCGATACGGGTGCTTCAAAGTTTGATGTTCCCTCTGATTTTTACAGGGGCTATAACCTATTGCAGTCGAGCAGGTACCACAGCATCTCGACTTCGACGGGTGTCGATCTACATATCAGCAACAATTGTCGGAGGTTTCGTTGGTCGTATAGCGGCAGGATTTATCGGTGCAAGCTATGGTTGGCAAGCTCCTTTTTTGGTACTTGGTGTCGTTCTACTGCTTGCATCAGCAACGATTTATTTCCGCGTTTCTGACAACCGACTGCAAGCAACAAACAGCAGCAATACTCGATTGCTTGATGTCATCAAACGTCCTGATATACGTTCGGGTTTGCTAGTAATCTTCACCAGCTTCTTCACTTTCTCAGCAACACTCAACGCATTACCTTTTAGAATTGTGGCACTTGATGAAAGCGCTCAAGCGTCAGCCATATCACTGGTTTATACCGGTTATGTTATCGGCGTATTTGTCGCGCTGTCCATCCCACGAATAGTGTTGATAGTAGGAGGCGAAATACGAACAACATTATTCGGTATCATCATTTTAACCATCGGACTGGCAGGTTTGATGGTGCCGACTCTGGGGTTACTGATTGCGGTTGGCTTTCTGTTTTCAGGTGGCATGTTCATAGTCCATACCACCTTGTCAGGTTTTTTGAATTCACTAGCAGGAGACGACGTAAGCCTGGTGAACGGTGTATACATCTCGACATACTATGCAGCAGCAGCAGCGGGTTCGATCATTCCGCTTTGGTTTTACAATCAATTCGGCTGGACTGCCTTTGTCATGATGCTGGTGGCAATTGCGATCTTGTCGCTGTGGCCACTGCGCGTGCTCAACAACGTTATCGTTGCCAATAAGTGATCAACAAGCTCTACCACTGAAACGATTTGATTCGTTCAGGAGTAGAGCTCGAGCTAAAGGGAGAGGAAAAACAAACGTCAGTAAATCAAGATGCTTTCAGCACTCCACGAGCAATTTGATCGGCTTCAATCGACTCGAACAAAGCCTTGAAATTACCCTCACCAAAACCATCATCACCTTTTCGCTGAATGAATTCAAAGAATATCGGGCCAATAACGGTTTTCGAAAATATCTGCAGCAGGATACGGGTTGTACCTCCGTCGACAACGCCCTCACCGTCAATCAGAATCCCGTGCTTTTTCATGCGCTCGATCGGTTCCTCGTGATCTACTACACGAGCAGTTGACATGTCATAGTAGGAATCAGGAGGGCCCGGCATAAACTCCAAACCACGCATTGCGATTGCATCCGTTGAGTCATACAAATCGCTGCTACCAACCGCTATGTGCTGAATACCTTCACCTTTATAAGCTTTCAGATACTCTTCGATCTGGCTTTTATCATCAGCACTTTCGTTAATCGGAATTCGAATTTTTCCACAAGGCGATGTTAATGCTCGGCTGAACAGACCACTGGCTTTACCTTCAATATCAAAGAATCGAACCTCTTTGAAGTTAAAGGTATCGGCATAAAACCGGTACCAGGTATCCATATTGCCGCGTTGCACATTATGAGTCAGGTGGTCGATGTAGTGAAAGCCAACACCAACAGGTGATGGATCTACCTCACCGAGCCAATCAAAGTCTTTCGTATACGGCGACCCTTTCTCGCCATAGCAATCAACAAAATACAGTAGTGATCCACCTATACCGTAAACAGCAGGCACGTCCATACTCTTGGCAGAACCTTTGTACTCGGTTGCGCCAAGTTCAAGCGCACGTTGCAGGGCCTGTTGGCTGTCGACCACTCGCCATGCCATCGACGGCGCACAAGGACCATGTTCAGAGACGAATTGTGCTGCGTGTGAATCCGGGTCACGATTCAACAGGTAGTTGATACTTCCCTGTCGATACACAGAGATATCTTGATGCTTGTGCCGTGCAACCTCTTCGTAGCCCATCTGTTTAAAGAGGGCTTCAAGCACTGCAGGATCAGGATGCGCAAACTCGACAAACTCGAAGCCATCGGTGCCTGCAGGATTGTCCTGGCTTATGACTGAGACGGCGGCGTTGTGTGGATATGGGCCCATGATTCAATTACTCAGTTAATTTTTACACAGAATAAACTACAAACCACACAATGTTCATGCAATTACAGCGTATAATCTTAATATTACGCACGTTTTGTGCATTTATTTTAAATATCACACACAAATTAATCTTCACCACCGCAAAATGCACGATTTTCGATTTCTTGCCGTGAACAAAACAACCCGCAACATCCCCGACCCATTGCCATGAATAAAACAGATATCAAGATTCTAGATGCCCTGCAGCAAGATGGACGCCTCAGCAATCAAGAGTTGGCGGAGCAGATCGGACTCTCAGCTTCTCAGTGCTCGAGACGTCGTGCCGCGCTGGAAAAGTCAGGCATTATTCAGGGATATCGCGCCAGTTTGTCTGCCAGGGCTCTAGGTCTTGAGCTACTCGCCTTTGTTGAGATTTCCATGTCGCGTCATGCACCGGAACCCGTTGTGGCATTCACCAAATTGCTGAAGACCATACCCGAGGTACAGGAGGCTCATGCACTGACAGGTGATGCCGATTACCTGATCAAGCTGATAGTGCCTGACCTTAAAGGCCTGTCGCATATACTCAATGATGTCTTGCTATCACATGACTCGGTTTTGAAACTCAAGTCATCGATAGCACTGGCAACCCTGAAAGATTCAAAACAACTTCCGTTGAGTTGATTGGGCCTTTACCGCATATAGTTGGGCTTGAGCCGTAAAGAGCGTTTACTACCAGTTTCAAGATGCGCCATCAGTCGCTTGTAAATAACGCCCGAAATCGCAAAGATCACCAGGGTGATAGCGAGAAAGTACGCACCAGCAACTGTGAAATGCAGAAAGACGTTGTAATCACGTTCAAACAACTCACCCGCCTTGTTCATCAAGTCCTTCTGTTCATTGATAACCGGCAAGGTAAAATACACCAGAGCGGTAGCGTGAAACAGAAACACTACCTCGTTGGTGTAAGCTGGCCATGCTAGGCGTAACATGTTCGGCCAGGTGACGGTCTTGAATCGTTGCAGACTATTCATTCCCACCGCTTTCGCTGCTTCTATCTCACCTAATGGAACCGAGCGCATTGCGCCATAGAAGATCTCGGCGGCGTATGCGCTTGTGTTTAGAATCAACACCATTGGCCCAATAAACAGAGGATGCATGACGACGTGATCTATCCCCATCGGTTTCCAATGACTTAAATTGAACGCCAGCATCAAGGAATAAAACATAAAAAACTGAATGAATAGCGGTGAGCCACGAAACGCGTAGATATAGCCTCGAGCGATAGCGGACACCCAGCGAGTTTTGCTGTTTTTCATTGCCGCGAGCGCTATTGCAAACGGAAATCCTATTGGTATGGAGGCCAACGCAAAATAGATATTGAAAAGCGCTGGCTTAAACAGGATTTTAACGTCCTGCCATATCGCATCGATGGTGAACCACTCCATCAGTCACTCCCCTGACTGAGTGCCATACCATGACTGGCACGGCGTTGAAGCCATTCAAACACGCGCTCGGAAATTATCGTCAGAAGGATATAGAACAGGAACAGCACAAAATAATAACGCCAGCGCCAATCCGGATGCACCATTCCTACTCGCGCCAGATAGTTTGGAGCACCAAGCCTGTCGGCCCACTGAACAATATCCGATATCTGCAATAAAGACAGAAACGCTGTGGCCTTGAGCAATAGCATCCACACATTCGACAAACCTGGTAAGGCATAAACCCACATTTGCCGAACATGGACATGCCAGAAAATCTGTCGACCACTGAATCCGTATGCCTTCGCCGCCTCCAGTTGCCCTTTCGGCACAGCGTTCATCGCGCCATGCACAACATTGGCGGCAAACGCACCATAAACAATACCGAGTGACAGACAGGCCATCAGTAAATATTCAAAGGTTGAGAGATACCACTGTGCAGCTTGGCACGGGGGCCAGGCCGTCGCTGCAGCAAGCTCACCCGGAGTACACAACTGACGCGACATAAAAAATTCGACCAGCTGTTCGAAGGCGAGCGGAAAGAACAGAAAAAACAAAACGTCCGGTATGCCACGAACCATGGTCGTGTAAATCGTGCCGATCCAACGCAGAGGCGCAAAGCCTGAGCGTCGGGCAGCCGCGCCAAGCAGACCAAACAGCACGGCGAGCATTGCCCCAAAAAACGCTGCAAACAAGGTATAGCGAACACTTGCGTACCAGGCTAAGTGCTTGCCGTTGGTCAAGTATTCGATCCACTTGTTCCAATCAATGGACGCGATCTCGGCAAACCATTGCGTCACTGCTTCCATCAGCACTTAAAGCACACTTTGAAGAAACTGGCGACAACGCGCAGAACTTGGATTGCCGAACACCTGCTCCGGACTACCGTCCTCTTCTATACAACCATCATGCAAAAAGAGAATACGGTTCGACACTTCGCGCGCAAAGCCCATTTCATGTGTCACGACAATCATCGTACGTCCCTCGCGGGCGAGATCACGAATGACTTTTAGCACTTCACCGACAAGCTCCGGATCAAGTGCTGACGTTGGCTCATCGAATAACAAAACCCGCGGCTCCATGGCAAGGGCCCGTGCGATGGCGACGCGTTGTTGCTGTCCACCGGACAACTGAGCCGGATACGCATCTGCTTTGTCAGCGATACCTACCTTCTCGAGTAAGCTTCTAGCAAGTTCATCAGCCGCCGCTTTTTCGATTCCAAGCACGCGTTTTGGCGCTTCAGTGACGTTGTCCAGCACTGACAAATGCGACCACAGATTAAAGCTCTGAAACACGAATCCGAGACGACTCCTCAAGGTATCAATGGTTCGTCGATCGGCTTTGGACAGCTTGTTACCTGGCTGGATAACAACTTCACTTGAGCCAAGCGCAATACGGCCCTGATCAGGCGTTTCCAGAAAATTGATGCAGCGTAAAAAGGTACTTTTGCCAGAGCCAGAGCTTCCAATAATGGAAATCACCTCGCCTTCGTTGGCCGAGAGACTGATTCCTTTCAGAACCTCAAGCTCGCCAAAGCGCTTGTGGATGTTTTCGGCGACGAGCGCTGCGGACATGAGGATTTCGAATCAGGAGATTAACTGCGCGATGTTACCAAAGCAGAGGACGTTTGCCTTGATTAGTCGCGTCAATCGTTGTCAGAAGTACCTGCCCCAGCGCCACGAATCCGAGATTCTTCGGTTGCCGGCGCATATGTCCTTTGAGCAAATTGCTCGAGAACCAACCAGGCATCATTGGCAACCGATGCCCGCTGCAGCATTTTTGGTGATGCATAAGCAATCGGCGAATTGTCAATCGGCTCCGACCTGACCTGCACATCTCTCGATTCACCAAAGATTGATGACAACCCACGCGAATCATCAATTGATACCTTTTCACCATCAGTCATAACCAAGCTATCCCCGAGTCTCAGTTGCACACAAGACTGTGTCGTTGAAGCCAGATCTGCGGCAAACGGTAGCAACAACAGTGGAAACAACACATTGCGCGCAAGGATTCCCGATGAGGGTGCGTCTCGCAATCCACAATCGCTCAAGGCAATTCCGGTCAGAATTGGACAAAGCTCGCCATCTCTCGCGAGCCAGTCGCCTGATAACGATTGCGGACGAAAGCCCGTTTCAGCAGCAACTCTCGGCTTGCTTGGAGTCTCTGGTGTCTCGATCTGAAAGGTCTGATCGATGTGCTGGCACAATTTGGCAAGGACAAGCAAACCCGGAAGATCCCGCTGCTCTAGCCAAAGAAGTGCTCGGCCTGCATCCTCAGCTACTCCCCAGCTATAGCCAAGCCCTCTGATCGCAAGCTTGGCACGCGCCGTGATTTCACTCATTGAGTAATCTATATGATCAACGGGTGTCACAATGTTCTCAAACTGCGTCGCATACAACACGCCCATACTACGTGAGTAACGGCATTATCAACACACCCGTTTATTGATTTTTTCGCAGTGAGCAGCGATGATCAAATGAACAGAAAGCATCAACACTTTAGAGATCGTGAAATGAATCAGCAGGACCTAAATCTGCAGACCGGTGAGGCGCCCTTCTGCACGGATCCTTCTAAGTCATTCACCTTACCTGCGCGTTTCTACCTTGATGAGGCTATCTATCATCAAGAAGAACAATCTATCTTCTTCCAAAACTGGTGGTATTCCGGCCACGTCAGCCAGCTGCAACGCGCTGGAGATTTCATCACCACAGAAATCGGTAATCAAAGTATTTTCATAGTGCGTGATCGAAGTGACGAACTGCGCGCCTTTTATAATGTCTGCCAACATCGAGGGCATGAACTGGTCAACGGCTCTGGTCATTCCAGTGTCATCGTCTGCCCTTACCATGCGTGGTCGTACGATCTTGATGGCTCATTAAGAGCCGCGCGTAATTCTGACAATGTTGATGGTTTCAACAAGTGCGACTTTGCATTGAAACCCGTTCAAGTAGAAAATTTCTGCGGACTTGTTTTCGTCAACCTCGATATGAATGCGGCACCACTGGCGGAGCAAGCGTCAGGTTTGGAGGCCGAAATTCGAAGCTATTGCCCTAACGTCGATGAACTCGCCTTTGCACAGCGCGATACCTATCACGTGAAAAGTAATTGGAAGGTGATGGTTGATAATTTTCTGGAATGCTATCACTGCCATACCGCGCACAAGGACTTTGTGGATCTGGTTGACATGAAAAGCTATCGCTCTGTAGTCAACGGCATTTACTCAAGTCACGTGTCAAATGCTGTGAAATCAACCGACAACAATGCATTCAAATTTGAGAAAGGTGATGTTGATTTTGGCTTTGCTGGTTGGTTTTTATGGCCCAATCTCACGATATGGGCTTATCCGGGTGATGCCAATATATCGGTTCTTCAAATGATTCCGGATGGTGCCGGTAACACGGTGGAATATCAGGACTGGTTTGTTAAAGGCGGTACACCGACCACTCAGCTAAAAGAAGCGATGGATTATCAAAAGGATATCTTGCAACCAGAAGACATAAGCCTTTGCGAGAGTGTGCAACGTGGCTTGAATTCTCACGGTTACAATCAGGGACGCTTTATTGTTGATCGAGACAGAACAGAATTATCAGAGCATGCTGTGCATCATTTTCAGAACATGGTGGTAGCCGCGCTCGGTGCTAAGCTTGACGTAGCTTGACGCTAATCGTAACCCTGACGTTAGTCAGTATCTAAATCCGGATAAGGCCAAAATTCAGCATCACCTGAGGCAAGCTCTTCAGGATACGGTGCGTTTGCGAACATACGGATGCGCACCCATCGATCCGAACGTGGATCAAAGTGCGTGGCACCGAAGAAAGACAATTTGCAGCGCAGCATGTCTATCGGCATCAAGGATTTGTCGATGGTGTTGTCGCGAATTTCGGCATAAGGCAAATCGGACACCTGCTGTACACGTCGAACTATCGCTCGATGCTCAGGGTTCTCCAGCAAAAATTCAGCAACGCTTTTTTCGTCATCAATTTCTGCCAAGGCGTCATGTAAGCGTATCGCGTCACGCGCGGGTGATAACGGTTGTTCATAGTCACCCACAGGTTCATCAAATCGCTCACCCAGACGCGGCTCTAGTTTCTCCTCAGAAACATACCAGGCTCGCGCATTAGCATCATTTGATTGCCAGTCCAGAGACTGCGCCCAGTCATAGTTTTTGAGTAAACGCCGCTTCAACTCTAAGACAGTCATCCTGCCAGCCACAATAGGTACTGTTGATTGATCACTGGACATGCAATGCACAAATCCATCAATCAGATGTCCATAAGGCTCCAGCATCAGAGAGACAATGCATTCCTGTCCTTCGAGACTTAAATGTGATTCGGCAAATCGATACAAGTGATCCCAGGGATTGAAACCGTCGAGCGGTGTCTCAGCTAGATACTCAACTACCGCAAGCAAATCATCGCGATAATTCGCATTTCTCAGTTGCTGAATTTCATGGGTAGTACTCCATTGTTCAGCAGACAAGGCCACTCGTTGTAACAAATTCTCGAACAACTCTCGTTCCGGCTTTGTAGCGCGAGGTAAAGATCTGACCTGGGCAAGCGCCTGCTCACGAGCGATGATCCAGTTATTAAAAAGATGCGGGTGATTAACAATGAACGGTGCCATACCGAGACCGGTTGAATTACCGATACCGAGCGAGCGCGCAATGGCTGGATCCAGACTGACAGCGTTTTTACCGCCTTTGGTGTTTGACTCATGCTGTACAAGATCGCGCACAAAACTACGGATCATATACACAGATAACATCTCTACCTGAAACGGTGGATGGCACTCATCTCGCATCGCAATCTTTGCACGATCCGCAGCACCAAATTTTCCAGAACCATAAACCGCGGTGGTGCGCATCAAGTAACCAACTTGCTTTACTTCTTCTATATCCGGTTGGCGACCACTGGCAAGCGAATTTACAACGTGTGACCAAAGACGCATAGAACGATTGGCGCGCGACAGGGTCAGCTCAGTTTTAGATATGCGCCCTGCCTCTTGATACGGCACATTTTTGGACAGACGTTTGATGTCATCGTTGCTTGGTATGCCATCAAACAAGGTGAAGGTTGTGTCCCAGGCATCGGCAATCACTCGGTCAGAGCGTTTCTCATCTGGTAGATCATGTGCGAACGCTATAAGCGAATAGCTACGTGAAGGCCCAGTCGCTGTATAGACCGCATGACCAATCCCGGTTTCGTCAATGGCAAATTCCGATCGTTCGAATTGCCAGGCATCTTGTTTAAGTTGCCTGGTCAAAACGCGCATAAACGACAAACGGCTTTGATGAAAAGCACCAAGGCGTGACAAACGCATGACCAACGACGGACTTCGTCGAGATACTTTGCCTACGTTGTCTACAGCCGATACCACAGTGTCAGACTTCTGAAGTGAAATTGTTGGAGTAAAAACGATACCAGTTCTCGCCCATCACAGCTGAGACTTCGTCGTTGTTCATGCCGATAGAGGCCAAGCCTTCTCTGATATTTCCAAAATCACGGTTATCCTTGAAAAATCCTGGCATGGGTGGAAATCCGGGTGCACTGGCCGAACCCTCTCCGTAGTCAATATCCTTGGTCCAACGACCAACACGCATCCATTCCACTACCGAATCTGGTTGGTCCTGGCACAAATCGCTACCAAGACCAATATTTCCAATGCCAAAACGCTCAGCCGTATCGGCAATCATCTGACAAAAGCTGGTGACGCTACAGTCTGATTTATCTTTCAAATGATGCGGATACAAGGAAAAACCAATCATACCGCCGTTATCAGTAACCGCTTTTATGACATCGTCGCGCTTGTTTCTCAAAGCCGGCATCCAGCTATGCGGATTGGCATGCGTAATGGCAATTGGACGTGTGGATATATCAGCGGCCTCTATCGTTGAACGATCAGCAGAATGACTCATATCGACGACTAAACCAACACGATTCATTTCCTTGATCACGGCTTTACCCATACGTGTAATGCCAGTGTCGTTCGCTTCATAACAACCAGTCGCAAGCAAAGACTGGTTGTTATAGGTGAGCTGCATAAATCGCGCGCCAAGCGTATGGACGATTTCAACGAGTCCGATATCGTCTTCAATCGGGCTGGGATTCTGGAACCCGAAAAATATCGCCGTCCTGTTACTGGCTCGCGCCTTGTCAATGTCGCTTGCCCATTCACCTTTCATGATCAGATCAGGGTATTGTTCAAACCAGCGGTTCCAGCGTTCAAAATTCAGGACTGTCTCTCGAAAATTTTCGTGATAGGCGATCGTCACATGGACAGCGTCTACCTCGCCTTCACGCATTTGCCTGAAGATTTTCTCCGACCAGTTCGCGTACTGCAGGTTATCGATAATCATCAGTTCAGCGATACCAGTTTTCCGGGATTCATCAAGTTACGCGGATCCAATGTGCGTTTGATATCCCCCATTACTGAATAGGCATCACCATGTTCCTGAGTCATGTACTTTTTCTTGCCTAAACCAACACCGTGCTCACCAGTCACAGTACCGCCAAGCGATAAAGCCAGCTCATTGATACGACCACTTAAATCCATAGCAGCTTCAAGCTCTTGGCTGTTGTCTGGATCGATAAGTATCGACAAGTGAAAATTGCCATCACCAACGTGGCCCACAAGCGGTGCCAGCAAACCAGAGCTTTCGATGGATTTTTTCGTGTAGGCAATACACTCAGCGAGCGCGGAGATTGGAACACAGCAGTCGGTTACGTACCCGACCGCACTGGGACGCAAGGCTTTAGAAGCATAGTAAGCCTGATGGCGTGCATGCCATAGCCGGTTGCGGTCCTCTTCATTGGTTGCCCATTCAAAACCAGAGCCACCAAACTCATCAACGATCTCACGAAATTGCTCGGTTTGTTCAGCAACAGATGCCTCTGTACCGTGAAATTCGACAAAGAGATGGGGTTGTTCAGGCAAGTTGAAGTCACTGCTGTGCAAATTCATGCCCTTCATCATCACATCATCGAGCAACTCGACTCGAGCCAACGGTATGCCGCTTTGTATTGCAAGGATGACTGTTTGCACTGCATTATCGACGCTGTCAAACGCGCAGGTCGCTGCCGATTGTGCTTCTGGTTGGCCAGCTAGCCGAACCGTTATCTCGGTGATGATGCCAAGGGTTCCTTCCGAGCCGACAAATAGGCGAGTTAAATCATAACCAGCGGAAGACTTTCGAGCCCGTGTACCAGTTCTGATGATACGTCCGTCTGCTAAAACAACTTCAAGCGACAGAACAACCTCACGCATCGTACCGTAGCGTACTGCATTGGTACCGGACGCTCTTGTCGCAGCCATACCCCCAATAGTTGCATCAGCACCGGGATCAACGGTAAACATAAGACCGGTCGCTCGCAAGTCAACATTTAATTGTTTACGCGTGACGCCCGGTTGCACAACGGCGTCGAGATCTTCTTCATGCACCTCAAGGATGGCATTCATCCGCGATGTATCGATGGTGATTCCACCGTGAACCGGAATGACATGCCCTTCCAGTGACGTACCTACACCATAAGGAATCATGGGGCACTGATTAGCGGCGCAAATTTTGACAATGTGCGACACCTCCTCAGTAGATTCCGGAAACGCAACAGCATCAGGCGGCACAGCAGGCATATGTGCTTCATCACTTGCGTGTAGCTGACGAACCGAATCGCCAGTCGACAATCGCTCGCCCAGTAGCGCTTGTAATTCGGTAATTGCTTTGGCGACGTCAGAAGATGGCATAAGAAAAGTGTCAGATGTCCAGACTTGATACTATCAAACACCTGATGCAGATTTGCTCAAAGGTGGCGTTGTTTGATGCCAGAGTGCGACTTCCTCGCCCGTTCACGAGTGAATCACTTGCCATTTTTAAGGAACATTGACCATGTCCGACCCGCATCTCGATTCGATGATGAGCAATCTGTATTGGTGGGGTATCCCGACTCTTTTTCGCTGCCCGCACGAAGCTCTTGCCGAGCAGGACATCGTGCTGGCGGGCGTGCCACATTCGACAGGTAATGGCACCACCGAGCGCGACCAGCATCTTGGCCCACGCGCGGTACGCAATGTATCGGCAGTACTCAGACGGATGCACAGCGGTTTCAACATTGACCCCTGGACGGCAGCCAGTATTGTGGACATTGGTGATGTGCCTTTCCCCAAAGCCAATGACAATGAAGATTGCATCGAACAAATAACTCGCTACTACACAGCCATTGATAAAGCGGGAGCGAGACCAGTCTCGGTGGGTGGCGATCACTCTATAACCGGTGGCATCGTACAAGCACTTGGCAATGGCAATGTCTGCAATGGCGAACCGGTTTGCTTTCTACATCTCGACGCTCACACCGATGTGTTCACGAAGGTTGATCATTTTCTTGGTGCCAAAAAATCTGCTGCGCATTGGGGCGCCTACCTTGCCGATCAAGGTCAAGTAGATCCAACACACTCTATGCAGATTGGCTTACGTGGCCATGCACGCACACTTGACTGGCTTGAACCTTCTTATGAGTATGGCTACAACGTGGTCACCATGAAGGAATTCAGGCAGCGTGGTATTGCAGATGTGGTCGCGCAAATAAAAGATGTTTTGCAAGGCAAGCCTGTCTACATTACTTTTGATCTTGATTGCCTTGATCCAACCATAGCGCCTGCGGTTTCAAATATAGAGCCAGGTGAGAAAGGATTTGATATCGATGAAGCGGTTGGCTTGTTGCACGCAGTACGAGGCTTGAATATTGTCGGTGCAGATATCGTTTGCATGATGCCAACAAAAGACAGCCCAAATCAGATAACGGCACTCACTGCATCAGCGATCATGTTCGAGATGATTTCCATGATGGCTGAAAACGTATCGCATAAAACTACTTAAAACGGCTTAATACTGGTTAATTCTGCTTGAAAGCAATGCCATCCCGAGCTATCAGCGATTGATAGCTCTCTGTAACGCCTCGTTATAGCGTAAGCCAAGCTCACGATAGGCAGTAGCGCCAAAATGTATGCATGAACTTTCGCCACAGGGATAGGCAGGTGGTACAAGGTCATCGGCATTGACGAACGCTGCATAAGGCACAAGATTGGGAAAGTTACGATGTGCGTCGTCTACTCGTTGTTTAATAGGGCCGAAATTGGAAAAGCTTTCGCGCTCATCGTCACCACGTGACATCGTGCCAACCACCATCGGAATCGCCGCCGCTCGGCCACGAGCACCCTCACCTCTTGCGTCTACTCTCGCATCACTACGTAAGCCTTCGACCAACTTGATAAGGTTGCCTTCATAACGTTCAGCGCAAACAGGGTCACTGGAATCCGCTTCTCCCTGATGCCACAAGATGCCCCTGAAGATGCCACCGGTATCTCGAAGAGTCATGTTTAACCGGGTCAGCGCTCGATCGAATAGCAAGGTTCCACCAAGTCGCGCTTCATCAGTAGGGCCCGTGTTCCAGGATAGAGGGGGATCACCTCTGCCACAAAAACCGGAACCACCCCA
Source organism: uncultured Granulosicoccaceae bacterium (assembly GCA_964594905.1). Taxonomy (GTDB): domain Bacteria; phylum Pseudomonadota; class Gammaproteobacteria; order Granulosicoccales; family Granulosicoccaceae; genus Granulosicoccus. The sequence continues at coordinate 636 of CAZQOI010000052.1, read as the reverse complement.
AGCTGCCGGTACCAGATAAATTTCCTGCGTGGTATTGCTCAACGCAGCTTTTGCGAATGACAAACCAAGCCCAATACGGGTGCCACCTTTTTGTGGCTGCCCTTCAAAAAAGGGTTGGTGCAAAGGATCCTCTGCAACGATGAAACGTGGCGATGAGGCATTAAACGATTCATCTGTAAATAACTCTGGGCGATCAAACAGCGATCTGTCGTTCTGAATAACGTTCAGTTGTCGAATGCGCGGTTCAGCAGCATCAAGACCACCAGGTGAAAAGTCTCGCGCATTCCCTTCACTGGTCCCCACCATATTGCTTTGCCCCACCAGTAAATAAACGTCGGGCGCGGCAATCGGGCTAACATCAAGATCAAATGGAATTTCAAAGTTGTCCACACCATCGCTGGCGCGAACGACAAACGATCGCTGATGAAATGCTATTGGGGCGATGGATGCATTCAGCCGAGCCTGCCAGGAGGTAAAAACTTCCTCCCCTTCAAGTTCTGAATTCTCCAGCGCGTTATCAAGATTCTCCAAAGCGCCATTGGAGGTCGCCACAATACTGATGCTGACGGGCCTTACATGCCCGTCCAGTCGATTCAGATGAATGGGGACAGTCGCGCCGTCGGCACCCGCTTCAAT
>CAZQOI010000051.1:5492-21837 GCA_964594905.1 uncultured Granulosicoccaceae bacterium | reverse complement strand
CGACGCTTCGACACCGCGACTTCACCAATAGCAGCATTGATGTTCATTTGCAGGAGGAACAGGCTAACGATAGCGAGGTCGTCATGGGTAACGAATCAATTTCCCTGCTTGTAACCGAATGCATTGAGTTCGATGAAACACCACCGGTATGGCCAAACGCATTTGTAAATATAACTGCTGAAGATGCATTCAGTGTCGAGATTGATTTCAGTACCGCTACAGATGAGAACGGCATCTCCCACTATGTTCTGTATCGGGATGGCTTGCCTGTTAGCACAACTCAAACTAACAGTTTTCTGTTCACCGGATTAGAACCGAACACATCATATATTTTTGCTGTCGAGGCGGCAGACGTATTTGGAAATGTATCATTCGATGGTCCCGATATTTCCCATACCACTGATATTGCGCCACTTGGTCGAATTGCGGGCATACTCTGGGCTGATGGTGATCTGAACGGCTCACAAAACAATGGCGAACCAGGTTTACCTGGAGGCACCATAACACTGGCACTCAACGATGGTTCCATACCAGATCAAATAGACGACACCAACACACAAATCGTCACAACAACATCTCAAAGTGACGGTTCATACGAATTTCGATATCTCGCTGCAAATAACTATCTGGTGGCAACATCTACACCTGCCGGGTACCTTGTTGAAAATCCGACTGGTCCAGTAGCTATTGAATTGGGTGTAGATCAGGAAGTTGACCAGATCAATTTCCCGTTTAGTATTGATCCAAACGCAATTTTGGGCACACCCTTCGGTGTGTTCTCACACCTAACTAATGTGGATTTCACTTTCTCTGAGTACAACGCGGTTCGCTTCCATCTGGGTTCAGTGGAAGAAGCGACTTACTTTCTGGATCTCGCACGTGCCACTAATACCAAAGTCATTATCAATCTTGCGTTAAAGCAGGAACACATCAATCCGAGCGGCACATTTAATTGGGACTTATGGACTGAAATTATCGACAGGTTCCAAGACTTTGATTTCAGTCCTTATGTGAATGACGGTACGATTATCGCGCACTACCTGATAGACGAACCAAAGGCGAGAGGCAGTTGGGGTGGTCAGGCAATCCACAATCAAGTGCTCGACAACATGGCTGGCTACAGCAAGCAGTATTGGCCATACATGCCCACTACCCTAAGAATGCAGCCCACAAAATTGGCACTGCATGCGGGCGGCTGGAATCAGCCAATTCCTACCTGGGAGTGGCAGCATCTGGACAGCGCATGGGCACAATACAATTCACGCCAGGTAGCTGTGGTTCAAAACTACATTAATCAGGAAGTGCAATCGGCAGCCGATCAAGATCTTGGATTGGTGTTCGGCTTACAGGCGATGGTGGGCGGCAACGGCTCTAGCGGATTGCACCCAGAACCACCTTTTAACGTCACCAAGTGGACAATGAGCGCGAACGAAATCGTCAACTACACCACAGCGATGCTAGAAGAAGAAGCAAGCTGCATGTTCCTGGTGTTTCGATATGACCGGTATGATGAAACGCACTTTTTGAGGCCAGAAATTGCGCAGGCAATGAGCACGGTAAAAACCATTGCCGAACAATATGAGCCCACGAGTTGCGGCGTACGAATTAGGGACTAACCGATCAATGTGGCATACACAGTGCCGAAGCCCGATTTTCAGATCCCTATTACCAAGTCTGGATCGTGTCCTGAGGCAATGTCTATAACTCATAGACTTTGTGCATCAAGATCGGCAATCGTTTCTCGCCATAAATAGCACGCGATGACTTGCTTAAAGTGGCGTTGCTGCCAGTAGACTAGTCGGTGTTCACTAAAACATCATAGTTGACTGTACCGACAGCGCCCTTAATTAACACTGCTACCGACCAACGACCGCTAGTTGCGGCCACTGCTGACACAGCTGCAGAGCCATTCCCTTCAGTGTCACGATCAACTTGGGAATTACTGTGATCACGCAAGAAAACCCTGACATCCGCAGTCGGATCATCCCAGGTAATCTGTGCATCTATCGTCTCGCCAGCGATCACATCAAAATCAAATGTTTGGAAACGGCCATTGGCTGCTAGATCTGTGCCGCTGGAACTGAACTCAAAATCTGCAAGCGGTTCTGGTGGTACAAAGTCAGAATCTGTATCCACCAGAACGTCATAGTTAACCGCACCACTTCTGATCAACACCGCAACCGACCATTGGCCACTGGATTGTGCGATGGTTGAAACCATCGCTGAGCTACTACCATCGATTTCCCTATCGACTTGGTTTTTATTCTCATCACGTAAGAAAACTCTCACATCGGCATCAGGGTCATCCCACGAGACTTGAGCTTCTACCAGATCACCAGCTGTGACATCAAAGTCAAACAATTGGAATCGACCTGAGACCGGGCTGCCGCTTGAGCTGAATTCAAAATCCGCTAATGGCTCTGGCACTTCAAAGTCAGTTGTTGTGTCGACGAGCACCTGATAGCTAGCTGAGCCACTCCCGATGAGTACAGCCACAGACCACTCTCCACTACTTTGCGCTATGGCCGAAAGAGCAACTGGCGAGCCACTACCATCGTTGTCACGATCGATTTGTGTTCCATTTTCATCACGTAAGAACACACTTATGGTGTCATTGGGGTCATCCCAAATAACCTGCGCCTCTACGAGCTCACCCGCCACAACATCAAAATCGAAAACCCGAAAACGACCGGAGTTCTGATCACCACTGCTGTTGAATTCAAAGTCGGCCAAAGGCTCGGGCTCTGGCGGTGGTGCTTCTACCGGATTCACTTGTAACTTATAACTGGTACTGCCTTCATAAATCAGCACCGAAGCAGTGTATGTGCCTCCGTCGCCAGCTGGAATTGTTAGGAACTTTGGTGAACCCGCAGCACTGGTATCGGATACAACAAGCTCGTCATTTGCGTTTCGTACGTAGAGCCTAAGCATCGCGTTTGGATCCAACCATTCCAAACGCATAACGACAGGCTCGCCCGGCGTCACTGGAAATTCATACTTGCTGAACCGCCCACTCGTTTGACTTCCTGAAGAATAAAACTCGAATTGTGCGGTAGGGGTTGCACCTGAAACCAACATGCCATCGGAGAGGAACGCTAGCAGAGAACTATCCCAGATCCGCGCGTCAATACCAGGGCCACCAATTTGTACTGAAGTGCCGGCAATGGGTGCAGCACCATCGATCTCTGCTTTGTTGAGTGTGCCATCGGTCAGAGTGAAGTATAGGTAGCCGTTAACTACGTCCATGCCAGTGATGTCTCGCCAAGGAATATCACTCTGTTCCTCTGCGAAGAAATCATCATTGCTGAAGTATGGCCCGTCCGGTGTAAAGGCACGCCAGAACAAGCGGGAGTCCCCTTGCAACGTATAGTACAAACGACCCTGTTCATAGTCGAAAAACATACCACTGAGTCGCGATATATCCCACTCGGTACTCGTTAAGCCAAACATATCAACCTGTTCTCGCGGCTCAAAATTACCATCTATGAAGCGACTCATCCACATATTGCCAGCGACGTCAGCATGGAAAAGCAGCCCTCCAACAAACGTCGCACTAACAGAGTCAGTCCAATCGGAGTCAAGCAACTGTATCGGTATTCCAGTAGTGATGCCGTCAAAGGAACTCGCTTCCAAAACAGCACCGTTGTTGTTGATCATTGTTGTAGGCAAAACAGGTTCGTCAGGACGGCTGATTGTATTTTCGGTAATTGGCAAGAATTTGAGTTTGGCGTGTTTTGAGCCGTTGAGAAAATCTGTGTCATCGCCGATATACAAACCTTCAGGTTCAGCGATCATTGCAAATACACCAACACCACGAGGACTACGATCAGATCGCCAATTAAGAAGTGTGAGGCCATTAATAGGATCCAAAGCGCCGAGCCCTCGCCGCTCCACAGAACCTGGGCCCTGCAGGTCAGCGCCGAAAAACGCATCATTGGTTAGCCAACGAAAGTGGCCGCCCGTATAGATTGCATGGTCAGTTACAACGACTTCATAAACAGAGTCTCCGCCGGTGTAGTTAACCCACGTTGGTTGTACATCTGTATTTGTCAGGTCTCCAAAGTCGTATCTAGCAATCGAGTCGCAAGCAGGCTGGGCTCGACGGCGGCCTCCATTTGTAGCAGTTACGAAATAGGAGTTATCAGGAGCGATATCGACACCCTGTATGTACTGAGCGAAAATTGAAGAGCCACATTGAAAGTCGAAAACGTCTGTGTTCCAAGTTGACACACTAGCCTGACCTGCCAGGTTAATCACCGCAAGACGTGGGCGACTGATACCATCAATGCTCTCGAAGTTACCGACTACGACCATCAGTTGACCATCGGAAGTGATGTCTATATCGTCGACACTCTGGTCTGTATTCGGGTTGCGGTCTGTAAAAAATCTGCCTTCGAAGTCGAAGTTAAGACTTGGAAGAACAGCGCCTGTTTCTGTATCGACAGCCGCCAGACGCTCAACAAGTGTGTTGCTTATCGCAGAGAAGTTACCACCAACGTAGAGAGTGTTGCCCAACCGAACCATAGTATTGACGAGAGCGTCCGGTTGCGAAACAAAGCTCGCCACGCGATCACCATCGTTGTCGATTTTCAATAGACCGCGATTGTTACCCTCTCCATTAAGAGCATTAAAGGAGCCGCCTACAAAAATACCCGTGCCTTCACCAGTCGTTTCAAGTGCACGAACCTCGTTGTTGAGAATCGGGTCAAAATCACGAATTATGTTACCGGAGGACTTGCTGTAGGCGAACAGGTAAGGCTGATTGACGATCTCTCCGTCGAGCGGCTCTTGAATCTGAGTAAAGGTTCCACCCACAAAAACTGTATCGCCATCAATGGCGATGGCATCCACACGACCATCGACGATACCTGGTGTATTGAACGAGGCGAACTCTGACACCAGTGAGGTGTGACTCGCACCGATATCAGCTTGCGCACTGCTGGTAAAAGTGAAGAAGCAAGCAACTAGCAAATTAACTTTTAGTGCAGCTAGGCTTAGGCGATATTTGTAATTACCTTTTCGCGAAAAATGAGCACGTTCATTAAATTTTTGTATCGAATCCATAGCGACACTTCCCGATATTTCCTATCACATTATAAGCAGTTACTGAGCGCTTTAAATGCTGCAACAGCGAGGTTTTGCGAAGATTGACGTTAGTGGCGGCTATTGGCTTGCGCTTTGTCACAAATAAATGTGCTAAACATAGGGTTGGAGCAAGCTAAGGTAGATAATTCGACCGTTAATACTTGTGAGAAGAATCAATATTTACGCAATATCTCTCAGTACTCAAGGCACTATTAGATCTAGATCAGCAATTGTTCTCGCTACACGCAACACTCGATGACATACCCGCAAAGTCAGGTGTATGGATTCACTTGCTTAATGCAAAAGCTCTCGCGCACGAACATCATCAGTAGACTCTTCAGCCCTATCAATATTCGACATAGAGGAACCAAGCATCGCTATTTTTTACGCAAATTCCCCTCCCAGTCTGAGTGAGCTGTGCAGGCCGCTTGACGTAAGCTTCATGGCCTTGCTGGTCCATATGATCGGGCCGGTGAAATGCGCCGCCATCTGTGTCAGGCCTGGTGCGGCATCCAGCGCATCATCTTGCAGGTTAGTTATTATAAATCGGCCAGCCATCGCAAAGAGTGCTGCAGCGATAACGATAATTGCCGCTCCGTCTGTGAGAAACAGGGCCACAATGCCCAGTACGATCGCGATGATTTTCAAGACCTCTGCGATTATCTCGACCCCGGGCTTGGAATAGTGCCCTTTTTGGATTGAGGGCTTTCGGCTCTTTTTGTAGTTAATGATCTGCTCTCCCTTTTTGTTCTTGCCGATGACAAGTTCGAAGTAGGAGCGGGAAAAACACGTACCATAAACGCCTAGGGAAACTTCGACCTGGGTGGATGTAGTTACAATCAATTCGTTGCCTTTGATCTCGCAATCGAAGCTGAGAAGTTCGGGCGTATAAGTGTCGCCATCATCTGATTTTACCTGGGGCAACATGATCGAGATATCATCCTTCATACGCAAACTGCGATTGTCTTTCGACATCTCAAGCATGTCGGTTTTCAAGTTGGGCCACATCTTCTCAAGACCCGGTTGCAGCATATCCTTCAAGAACCGCTTGCCTCGAATGAGAAAAGCCGAGTTGGCCCCATCGGGGATAGCATAGGTACCCACTTGTTGAATGCTGGGTACCTGATCATCTGTTGTCATGCTGAGCATGGCCAGAAAACCCGACTTTTTGTCAAGCCTGTCACACACCGCATAAGAGGAAGTCACCGGTTTGGTGAAGGCAAAGTCACCATGGTCAATATGGTCGTTGAGGTCCACAAAGGCAAAGATATGTTCGAACACCTGAATCTGGGTAAGCATCCAGCGATCAAGAGCAGTACGCAGAGGTATCTCTGCGTCTGAATCCACATTGGTGGTGCCTGCATCGAAGAGTGGTTTGCGGAAATCCACTTCTACGATACTCGCGATTGGATCGCGCGCCGTTGTGCCTTTGGTGCGCAGTTTAAGTGCGTGGCGTTTTGTACCATGGGCTGGCGCAGGCAGCACCTTGCCATCGGGGTCTGTTGCCTGGCCGTGATGAGGCAACAGTGCCAGTTTCACCGCCACGGTGATCATCATCTCGTCGCACGTTAGTGCACCCGGTTTGCCTTTCAGCACATAATTTGCTTTCAGGTTTTTCACCGGCAGTAAAAAATACACCTCGCTGCCATCGCCACCGGGGAAAATTTTCCAATCGGCAAAATCCGCCGTGACCGCAAAATTGAACGGGCCGCCGGCAGGAATATTGAGCTTCGATGGTGAGCTTTTGCGCTTAACGATGGCTTCGTTGATGTCTTCGTAAGTGACGGCAAAAACCGTGTCCCACCCCAGGGTGGAGGCTTCGTGAGTTTTTTGTGCAGCTGCCAAATCGGGCGGCAGATCTATCTCGCTATAGGCTTGCATAACACCCTCACATGGTTCGGTTGAAATAAAGAAGGAGAGACTGCGCCAGGCGCACATGTTTGAGCTCCGCACCCTTGACGCCGGGCCAGGCCTCTGCACCCAGGACATTGTCCATAAAGGTCGTGAGCGAGGGGATTGTGTCTGGGTCAAACTCCCTATCGTTGTCGATCTTGATTTTGTTCCATGCCTGAAAACCATAGGCAATCGCGCCAAGTAAGCTCGCGAGCTTGCCAAACCTCACCATGTAAGGCGCTTGCTCCAGGAAGCGCACGGTTGTTCCTGCTTTGCCAAAGGCGGCGGCGGCCGCCAGATTATTGAGATCAGAATCCGCCTGGGAGACTGCATTCATCGCCTCTTCTCCATCAGCGGCTACATTCAGAATATCGTCTGCGCTATTAATCCAGGCGGTTACACTGTTGGCGGTTTCCACCGCTTCACCGGCTGAAATGATCCACTTGCCAGCCGCGAAAGAGCCAATGCCGATAACTGAAAGCGCCATGCCGACAATCTGGATCCAGCGATCTGCGGTAACCGCGGTACGATCAGGTTTTGCCACAATGATGGGTTTGCGCACATCGGGCACTTCTTTCTTCTTCTTTTGCCCTTTGTAGTCATTGGTGGTCATCAAGACCGGCTCACCCTTCGAGTTTTTGCCGATCTTGAGGTAGACGTTCTGAGTGAAATTCAGCGCGAAGATATCACTGCCAATAAGCAGCGGATGCGTCCAGGTGACACCCGTAAACTGCGACTCGAGCCGATCTTCGACTACCCGCATAGTGAGGCCCCCGGGGGGAATCGTCGGCTCCACTTGCGTGCCGTCGCCAAGCTTGAATTTGCCCCATTTCAGCATCGTTTTGTTAGTGACAATCAGCTGATCACCGTCAATTTTGAAATCCCCTGGTTTGGCGTGTTCAAACAAACGCGCGGCCCCATCTAAAAGGAACTTCTCCACGAAGCGTTCAGCACTGATAGCAAAAATGGAATTGACACCTGTGGGCCAGGCATCTGCAACTGAGGCGTCGATCTGATTGGTGAGTTTGTTCCAGGCAGGGTTTTGCTTGTTGGTTTTGCAAAGTGCTGCAAAATAGCCATCGCCGCCCGCGTTGGTAATAGACGCATAAGACAGCAGGGTCGGCTTTACCCATTGGAAATTCGCATGCGCTGCTTTTTCATTCAGTAGCGCGGAGTGAAACACTGGATTGAAGGCATCAAGCGTACTTGTTTCGTTAAAGAACGTCTCAACCAGCGGCTTGAATGGTGACGGGGGTGTAAAGACCGAGGGCGGTGTATTGGGTTCAATCTTATCGACGGTAACAGCCGCAATGTGGTTGTGCTCCTTGTCTTGCAACAAAAGCGAATGCACCGTGCCAGGCTGGCTCTGATCGGCTGTTTTGTCCGTCAGTTTGATAGCTGGTGTGTCCTCCGATTTAATCGTTACGGTGATATAAACCCGGGTGCCAGCGATGTCGTGTTTTTTGCCCTTAGGGTCAATCGCCTGGCCTGATTTAAGCTTGCAACACATGCGCACCACGCCACCGACAAAATGCTTGTCAGGGAACATGTCCCAACTCTCCCAAACACCCTGAATTGAAAAGCCCCAGCTGCTCGTGGCTTTAAGGTTGGGCAGTTTCACCTTTTGTCCGTGCACAATCTTGTTCATCGCATCCATGGTGAGGATGCTGGCGGTGTCCCAGCCTTCGAGGCCAACCTGATGGGCTTTGCCAGCCAGTTTCGCCTCGATCTCCTCTTCAATCACTGGATCCGGAAACGGATTGTCGGGGTTACAATAACTCATGAGGATTCTCCGCCGCGGAAAAGCGAAATGCTTGATGTTTTCACACTGCGAGACTTTAATTTGCCTTGCAAAAGCAAAGGGCCCTGAAGGTGCGCCGAGGTGAGATCAAAACCGGTGGTTTCCGGCCAATCGAAGGGAGAAAGGGCGGTTTCGAGGAATTTCTGAACCGTTGCACCGATCGCGGTTTTGTCTACGTCATTATTGGCGATGGCCTGCAGATCCTGAGTTGAAAGATTGAGATCTTTCACGGTCTTTTTGTTACCCATCGCTCGCAGGGTGTGAAAACCGATCCCAAGGTGTGCAAGATGGAGGATGCTGCCGTGGGGTAAAGCTTTGGTAGCGCCAAGAGCGGCTTGGCTGGCGGTATCGTCCACAACAGGAACGCCGTCCATTTCGGCCATTGACAATCGCGATCCAGGATCATCGTAAATGTGTTCAGCCGCGTCATAAGACGCTTCAGGAAACGGTGCGTAGCCCGCACCTCCATTGGCGAACTCGGGTATCTGGCCATATGCAGCCACGCCGGGGTTGTCCTGTAACTCTGTGCCGATACCATCGGCCACTACAGCCGCATCAGAACCTGCCCTGCAGAAATAAACTCCAGCGGCACACCCCACGCCAAGCAACAACACACCCACGCCGGCGCAGATGAGGCCGATCCAAAGCCCTGTGTTGTCAACATCATCGAGCTTCATGGTGACATTCCAATTGCTGATCATATTGTCTTCTTTGTCCTTGGGGTTGAGCGGATCAGTGAAGGTGGGCCAGAGGATGTGCTCGCCTTTTTTGTTTTCCTTAAGCTCCAGGAACATTGTTTGTTCTAAATCGAAGGTGACGGTCTCGTCCTGATTCAATTGCGCGTCTTTGGTTTGAAAGTGCAGACCGGTATAATTCACCTTGATGCGCCGCCCTTCTATACGCATTTCAAACCCGCCTTTCGGCACCGTGGGTTGCACTGCTTCTTTGCTCAGCAAGAGCTTTGTGAGTGGCAACTTGTATTCTGCATCATTGGTTACAACGCGAGAGTCATCACCGATTTTGAATTTCGGATTTTCATTTTCGCCAGCAGTGGCATTAGCACCATTGAGCAGGATCTCTTTGGTGAGTTGCTCTGCGGAAATCGCTACCACAGCATTTTCATCACCTTGGATGTGGGCCAGCAGATCGGCGGAAACCTGTTCGGCCAACTTGCTCTTATCAACAGTGCTCGCCTCCACCTGGTTAAGCACGGCAAAGACCGCCTCAGGCGCACCCTGCACGGGAGGATCAGCGGCCGGGATATCCTGCACAGCATAAGATGTAAACTTCGGTGCGATCCATTTCATGGTGTCGGGGACCTGGCCACCCTTGGATGCCAGTGCTGAATAATCAATCGCATGGAAGATATTGTCGAAATTGACGATGTTCTTGTTCAGCCAGGCCTCGAACACATCGTTGAGCATCTGGCTGCCGTTGACACCACCCCCGGTTTTGCTTTCAATCACTTCTACCGCTTGTGTTGTGGCGCTTGCTTTATCGTTTACAAGCAGGTCTTTGGTATTGGCTCCGTTATTCATTTTTTTCAGAGTCACTCGCGCTGTCACGTTAGCGTCTTTCAAATCCGTGTGCACAGTACGAATGTCGCTCACTTTAACGCCCGGTGCAAAGCCGGTGGGTACAGGATGTTTGAATGGGCGCTGGCCTAAATTGATCAGCGCTTTGGCATTTGATCGAACGGCAACCAGTGGATAAAGATCTTTAGTTAAGTCGAGCGTGGCCAATTGACCTGTGCCGCTTACGGGATCAGCACCTTCGCCTTGCCAGGCACCGTCAGCGCCCCGGATCCATACTTTCTTGTCGTCAAAATCGATGGCCATACCAACGGTTGCGTCGACAGACAGCCATCTTTCGGCGTCCACAGTGTTTCCTTGGGAGTTTTTTATGCCGGTGAGCGCACCACCTGTGTATACCCTTCCGTTAGAACGATACGCTATAGATTTACTGTCATCCATAAAGCGAGAAAGTGGTGCGTCGAGCGGAGCAAGTCCAATTACTACGCTAGTCCCAAGCGCTACGACCGTAACTTCAAAGTAAACTTTGCCAGAAGTGAACGTTTTTGTGCTGAAGGCGTGGGCTGTGTCGGTGCCGAGATTGCTCCCGATAATCGATAGTTTATCTACCCCAAGCGATACTTCACTTTCCTTGCCTGGGTTTGTCACGGGCGGTTGCAACACCGCGAAATCGGGGCGCTTAACTTCTACAGAGGACGTTCCAGAGACCAGCGGCAGGTCCATCATCAGCTCACCACCAGTGCCACCAGTGGTCACTTGCCAGATACCCCAATCGGCATCAATCACTGGAATATTAGGCGCAACTGCAGTTGTTTTGATGGTTTTTGGTGATTTGTCCTGGATCGCAATCGATTGGTTGATGCCCTTAAATGTTGTGGCGTTCACAATGTCCCATTGGAACAGGTCCACCTCAGCTGATGGGTTAACGGCTAGGACTTCCGGATCCCTGGAATAACGCATTCGACTTTCCTCTCTATAAATATTTTTGTTTAAGTTAAAAAATTGCCGCGGATCAAAAGCGCGGACTCAAGGCTGGCGTCGGTCGCTTCAATGCCGTCGCTACCGGGCCAGGCCATGGTGGCCGCAGCCAAATCGCCCATGTGACTGGTGCCACCACCTGCAGCCGTCACCTGCTTGGCGACGGCAGTGGTAACCGCAGCAATGACGATATCGACCACCGCCGTAACAATCAGGGCAAGAACCCCAGCCACCAAAGCGGCCGCACCGGCGGTGACAATATATATCCAGGCCGGGATGTGTTTGTGATAATCCGATTTCGTTTTACCAGAAGACGAGAATGACATTGACTGCTTTGCGGGGTTGAAGTGGCCTTTGAGCGACTGTTTGATCCAAAAGGTCACCGAGCTGTCCGCAAGCCCAGTGACATCAAAGAAACCATCAGCACTGACTTTCAGTTCATCGTCATCGAGTTCAATGACCAATGGATACAGAAATGGTGTGTAACCTGTGCCCCAATGTTCCACATCCTTGCATTGCGCCGGCATATAAAAACCAGAAGAATCCAACCCGACGAAGAGTGCCACTTTGTCCCCAGCCATACGGAACTTCAGATTTGATGAGTTCACAAAACTTTCCCCAATATGGGGCATCAGGAAGTGGCGCATGAAAATAGGTTTATCAAACGCCATATTTACCGCGTTGCTATTATTTGTGAGCGCTTCGTCTACGGTTGCCGTCGTCGAGCCAATCGGTCGGTCACTCACCATGGTACTCACCACTAAATGGCCAGGCATTTGGTGGCCGTGTGCATCGGTTTTACCTTGCGCGAAATTGAAGTGTTTGCGCTTCGGTTTAAGCCAGGCAAGATCATTCGGCGGAGAAAGGCTAAGTGAAGTCAGCGCATAATTCAGTTTATCTGCATTGCTGATCAACACTTCAGGGATATGTTTGCGTATTTCGGTGGCAGCGTTGCCAGAGGGATCGCGACTCTTGAGCTTACCGTTCAGATCGGCATTGATGACAAAGACAGCGCCACTGGTTTTGTCATGGGGAGATTTGGCGGCTGTTTTAAACTGAAACTCCAGGTTTGATGCAGTGCCATGGGCATCGTCCACGAATTCCAGTTGAATGCGGATTTCAATTTGAACATCAGCCAGGTCGATTTTCGGATTAGTGGCAAATTTACTGGAATTTTTAAGTGATCCACTTTTGAAGGGCAAAACCAAAGTAAGCGTGTTGTCAGTGCCGAAGCTTGAAATTTCCCAGGGATCGAAGGTGACATCAATTTCGATTTTACCGCCATCGCTGTAGGAAAGTGTGGGGGGCTTCCCCGCCATGCGCTTCTTAAGAAGCGCATTTAAATCATCCTGCCGACACGCTGACACAATGTCCCAACCATTAGTATCCATACGATTCCAATAAGTAATTGACTACAACAACAAAGGATCACCCCAGCATAGCCGGGCGTATTTAATGTGAGCCGCTCAAAGCGGCTGCAGGTTCGCTGCGCGGCCCCGCGGTTAGCACCCAGAAATACCTTTTTCGATCTTGGAAGGTTCTTGCTATGTGAATTGCACTCTTTCTCTTGATGTCTCCAATTACCTGAGACACTACATACTTTGTATCGCTACAAGCTTGAGCATGTGCGAATTGACTCTGCGTGAGAGCAGTGAAAAAACCAGCAAATAGAAAAGTAATCAATTTCGCTACGACTACAGTAACCGAACCAGTCAGCCTGACATTGGAGTAATTGCGAGCACGACTAAAGAAGTTACTAACATCGTATCCGACGTCGCTATAACTCTTCCAACAAACACTTTGATCGAGATGAAACTTCTAACCTAAGTTTTAGCAACAGTGTAATTACAAAAATTTCAGTTCGCAACGTTCTGATGGCTTCCTTACCCTTATGGGCAGTAGAATTTTTTTTCATGTACGTTGCCGAGCACAACATCATTATTTGAAATCACCAATTTCACTCATTGACTGAAGTTTACGCGCTAGCGTAAGTCTTTGCTGTGCGCTTCAAAAAACCTAGCCCATAATCACGCCCCAAAAGGCATCAAGTTTCGACACTTCGGATCAAGTTGCCAGGTCCATCAGCGGCGGACAATCACCGTTGATAATCTATTCTGCTTTTTAACCTGAAGCAGGCCGCTAATATTTCTGCCGGTAGATCAGTGCTTCCATAACATCGTCAGATACTACTTCCTCTCGTTCAGCCAAATCCGCAATCGTACACGCCACACTGAGCAAGCGAGCTTCCGAGCGTCGTGTCATTTTCAGGTCATGAATCGAACAATCGAACCTCGACAGCGCTGATCTGGTAAATCGGCCACATTTTAGAAGTTTGCGTGAGTCAAGCTGCGCATTCACACAAGACTGCCGCGCTAACTGCCTCTGTCTGCTTAAGACAACTCGCGCTCGTACCTCGCAACTAGATTCAACTGCAGTGGATTTCTCGACATCATCACGCATGAATTCTGCAAAGTCCGATTCTTCACGGGTCAATTCCACATGTAAATCAATCCGATCAAGAAACGGTCCAGACAATCTTCCTTGGTAACGATCAATAGCATCGAGGGTACAGTGACAATCTCTAGCCGGATCACTGGCATAACCACAAGGGCATGGATGTGTTGCCTTGTTGCAACCGTGTAAATTCAATAGCTTACGGCAACCAAAAGGCTATCCGAAAAATATTGCAACTTTAGGTGATCATCTCTTATCCGCTCGGCTCGACCGTTCGATGAAGCAAAAAATTGTCGCCAAGCTACTTGATGTTTGCCCGGAAACTCTGTTTGGATGGGAGAGGAACAAACGTGAGCCAGACGTACGATATTATCCTGGAATCATGAATTTTCTAGGTTATTGCCCTGTGTGTCCCATAGCCAATTTTGGCGATCGGGTGAGGGTAACCCGAGTGCACAGGGGACTCACGCTGAAGGCTGCGGCCAGATCAATGGACATCGATTCTGTGACCCTTAGAAAAATAGAACTAGGACATGATCCCAAGTCAAATATGCGAGTGGCATACGCACTAAACTTGTTTTTAGTTTAGATTTCAATACTGCACTATAGAACATAATACAAATAACGAAAAATGTTCTCCACTGAAGGAGGATTCTAGAATGGCACGTACCTATTTTATGGGATGGTTACAAAGCCGCCTGACAGACAAAACGGAGTTCTATCAGCTATTGACCTACAAGGGAGATCGTAAGCTGGAAGAACAGCTCGCGGAATGGGAGATGTTTTATAACTTCTATCGCCCACATGGCGGATTACGCGGAAAAACACCGTACGAAGTTCTTAAGAAAAAATTAACTTATTGATACAATATCAAGTGTCAGCGCTAGTTCGAGTTATCACATCTAAAGACCATATATCGCCATTTAATCTATGTCGCTATGGCCCGCCACCGTAAAGCTACTCAAATTCTTCTTGATTTGGCTTCGTAAAATGCTTCACCAATCTAAGTTCACACAATCAACGACAAGCATATACCAGTGTAGTCAACCAACACCAATTTATTAGGGTTTAACCGAATATATTAATAAGACCAGATACCATATAGAAAACCAATCGCATCTTTAGAATATGTTCAGATTATATCCACATGGCGATACCAAAATACCATCCCCAAAAAGACCATAAGGTCATCGTAACGAAAAGCCATCTTATCTTTTTCTTCCTTTTCAGGAGTAGTGCACCCATAGAAACACTTATCAGGGCTATGGATAGCCAAATCGACCCGTAAATCGAATCAAAAAATGGTTCATACACAAATGCAACATAAATCCCAAAAAAAGGCCCACACAGCAAAGCAAGTATCAACTCATTTGACATTAGTTAAATTCGGAATGTAAGTCTCGTTCCCACCATACCAATAATGCGGAATTACATCTTTCCAAATATGTCGAGGATTGTTCGAATCTGGTTCAAAGTTGTATGTGTAATTCCCATATTCATCAGGAAGGAGATTCCCTTGAGAATCATATCCACACTCGCTTCCGTCTGCATTTCGGTATTTTTCTCGACCTTTGTTTATCAATGCAGCAAGACCTGTGTCTTGTTGATAAACAGGACAATGACTTTCTAGTTCGGATTCATATTGTGTGCAAAAATTGTGTTGGTTACGAGTACTATGTTCTGACCGTTGCGGAAATCCTGTGGCTGATTGTATATTTCCGAATGAAAATCCCCAACCCCACCTAGAACCGGCCCCATAGAATAATCCAAGCTCGTCGGAATAAGACAAAGGATTGTTAGATGTATAGCTATAGCTATTCATACCGCCGTGTAATCCGATTGGATCACTCTGAGTGTAACGCCCTATGAGCGGTTCATAAGATCTGAAATAATTATAGTGAAGTCCATTTTCTATATCAAAATATTGACCTGGAAACCGTAAATTTTGTTCCAGCAGATTTGTAGTTGGATTGTTTTCTCCAAACGGATCTTGACTACCTTTCCAAACAACCCGTTGTGAACCGTCAGTCAATGCGACAGGAGTTCTTAGATGATCGTTGTGAAAATAGTATGTCGCTGCTTGCGCTGGAGAAATATAAATGAAGGCTAGTAACAACCACCACAAAGACCTCCAAATCAACGTACATTTCGGATTCATAAAATTAACCATTCGCATCAGTTTTGGATTCGTTACAAATCGCATTAGTTTGTATTAACCAGCACATCATAATTAACAGCACCACTTCTAATACTGACTCCAATTGACCACGTGCCACTGGTTTGGGCCGTTGCCGATACCATCGCTGGCAAGCCTCCATCGGTATCATTAGTGATCTGCGTATTGGTCTCATCTCGGAGGAAAATTCTGACATCAGCGGATGGATCATCCCATGTCACTTCACCTTCGATCAGCTCTCCAGCAGTGACGTCGAATTGAAAGACCTGCCATTTACCTTCGGTGCTTGAACCGCTTGAAGAGAATGCGAAGTCTGCCGTTGGCTCATTTGGCTCCTCTGGTGGCTCAGCGTCTGAGGTTGTATTAACCAACACATCATAATTAACAGCACCACTTCTAATACTGACTCCAATTGACCACGTGCCA
>CAZQOI010000051.1:0-5392 GCA_964594905.1 uncultured Granulosicoccaceae bacterium | reverse complement strand
AGACCTGCCATTTACCTTCGGTGCTTGAACCGCTTGAAGAGAATGCGAAGTCTGCTGTTGGCTCATTTGGTGCTCCACCTCCAGTGTGATCCTCACCATCCCGCCACATAGTAAGTGGCTCGCCCGATAGGTAACTGTACTCAACGGTAATAGCACTATCCTGGGCTTCAGCAATCAGGCGACCTGCGAGATCGTAGATGTAGTGCGTGGCACTTCCAGTTTCAGGATCTTTGATCGCGCGTTGTCCCAGCGCGTTATGTCCGTACGATGTTGTTACATCTCCGACGGTTGCACTGGAGAGTCTTCCTCTGTTGTTGTAGGTGAATGTGCGAGCACCGTCGTTTACAGTATTCCCTGCATTATCGTAGCTGTACGTCGCACTGGCAGCGCCGCTAATCGTTGATAAGCGATGACTACCATTGGAGTATGAATACGTTTCCGTCTCGCTGTTACCTCCACCGTCTTCAGATAACTGGCGAGTCAATCGATTACCAATGCCATCATAGGTGTAGTCTCGTTCGCCGTACGCACCCGTTGCAAACGTCAAACGATCAAGGTTGTCGTAGTCAAATAGTTGGCTAGCCGCCGGGTTATTAGCGTCGGTGATGGCGGAGATGGTCTCGACTGGGCTCCACCCGTATCCCAACGCGAGCACATCGCCATCAGTCAGTGAGTCGATTCTGTAATCAAGATCAAACGCCCGTTCGCGTTGAATACCATTTCCGAGTGTCATATTCGACAATGGCCCAAACGGCATCCACGTAATTCCAGAAGCGATCGTTTCAGATGCTCCGTCGGCACCTACAGCGGTAATCGATTCTATTTCACCATCAGCGTTTAACGAGTAGGAGACGCTACGACCACTCGGATATGTCATACCAACCATTCGATCAGACGCATTCCATTGATAGGTTGTCTCATACTCTACTGCATCTATCGTACTTCGAACGGTAGAGATGTTCCCTCGAGAATCATAATCATATAAAGTTGAACCACTCTGATCATCAATTCGGTGCAATCTCCCCACACCATTTGCACTCAAATCATACTGGTACGTGATTGATTCAGCACCATTCGGAAAGTTTATTGACGTAACACGATTTAGCTCATCGTGGGTGTACGTGACCAAAACGTTGCGAGCATCAGTTTTCGTCAACACATTCCCTGCACTATCGTACGTGTATGTCGTCTGACCAGTATTCGGACTTTGTTCCTTAAGAACTTGGTCAAACCCGTTATAAGTGAATGAAGTCGTCAATCCTTCCGCATCTGTTACACCAACAAGATTATCTCTGTCGTCATAGCCATACACCGTTTCTCCAAGAAGTGGATCAATCTCCTTGAACAAGCGATCGAGCGCATCGAATTCGGTTGTTGTCACCCTTAAATTCGCATCGGTGCGGGCACTCAAATTGTTGTTCTTATCATAGTCAAACTCCGTTCGACCTCCATGGGCTGCAACAATAGCTCGAACACGACTGAGTTCATCAAATTCCGTAGAAAATCGGTTTCGAATTTGATTTCCTGAATCGTATAACTTTTGTTCGGTGCGATTTCCTGCATTGTCGAGCGTCCAACTCATTATATCTCCGAGACTGTCTATTACTGACTCCAGCCGATTAGCACCGTCCCAGGCATATTCCAAAAATGCGCCATCAGGTTGTGTTATGCGTATGATATTTCCACTCTTGTCATAACTTATTGTTGTTTCAGATCCTGCATAAGTAGTTTTTGTCATCCATCTACGAACCGGATCATAATCAATGGTGGTTACTTGATTGTTGGAATCTGTAATTTGCGTGGGAAGACCGTGCGCGTTGTAGAAATCGAAAGATGTGACATGACCCAACGCATTCGTAACCGTGGCGAGCTGCCCACACCGAAAGCCGAAATTACAATTGTGATACGTGTATGTTGTAATGTCACTGACATCCGTTCTAGGTCCATCAACTGTCAGCGGCTTTCCAAAGCTATTGTATGTATACGTCCACGAACGAACCTCACTGGTTTCCAGATCCGTCACTGACATCTGTGTATAGCTAGGATTATCGTACGGTGAAAATACGTACTCAATTTTCCGTCCTTCTTCCTCGATCACTTCTGGCAAAGCATACAAGGAGTGCCACTGTGTCGTGACACTTCGCTCTTGTGCCGTACCGACAGCGAATGTCGTCGTTACCGGAAACCCGCGCTCATTCCGTGTATATGTAGTCACATTTCCATTCTTGTCTATCTCCTCACGAACATATCCTTGCTCATCGTACTCGCGAGACTGAGTTGTACCAACGCATGTTGGTGTCTCGACACCCTCTATTTCTTTCAACTTACGGACACCGTTTACAGTCTCATACCTATAAATCGTCGTTTTTCCAAGTGGATTTGTTACATGTGTTCCACCAGATCTCGATGTCATATCCAATGTGTAGTTGTCAACACCAGCATTTTCGCTACTCGTTGCGTAAAAATAATTGGTTGAGTACCTACCATCTGACGGCGCTAGGTTATACCCCCAAGTGGCAAATCTGACTCCACGCTCATCAGTTATCCCCGTGAGCATTCTCCCTGCATACTGTTTGGCGCTTCGGCCATTATAAATATCCTCGTCTATCTCATAGTGATAGATTTTGGTTGGTGTTTCTATCGTAGGTGTTAGATCATCGGCGCCGAACGCGACGCTCGTTAAATTATCTGCGTATACCCGACTCGACTCGCCACCATAGCCATACCAGATTGTGTTCCCGGCAGGATCAACCACACGGTCAGGGCTGCCATCAACGTTGAAGAAAACCTCAATCTGTTTGCCAAAGGAGTCTGAAACGACGGTTCTTGCCTCGCCATTTACTGTGTCATAACCAAAGCTAAGCGTTTGGTTATTTTTGGAAACACGTAAGATTCTACCTTCGCTATTAAACGTCTCAGTTCGATCCGCGTCAAAATTGCCAAGAACCCATTGATCGCCATCTTGCGTGAGGCGCATTTTGGCGCCACCAATGGTTTTCCACGTACCATCATTCTGTTCGATAAAGTTGACGAACCTGCGATCAGGAAACAATGCCACTATGCGGCCATCTCCTTGCTCGACATCAAGGCGCATTCTATTTCCTAGCGTCCAGACCCAATACGAACCGTTCGCACTAATTGGCTTTGCTGAGCTATAGGTACGGCTTACTTCTAGCGGTAGCTCTCCTGGACCAATGTAGTCATTCTCAAACTGAATTTTGGTTCCGGTGGAGGGCAGTATCGGATTCCCAACGCCGCACTCACCTGCATCACTGTTGTTTGGCGCACCGTAGACCGCAATTGATCGCTTCTCGGTGTAGTTTTCACCTGAGCCCCACGGAATCTTTATCTGGTTTGCTAGAGCTGGAAACGGCGGATAATCTGAAGAAGAGTTGCCACTGGAACAGATTCGATTAGTAAAGGACTGATCTAGTATTTCTTGAGGAACACCCCAGCTCAGTAATATTTGATCGCAGAGTTCAAACGAATTTTCACCAGGGGCGGCGAAAATTCTATACGAAAAAGCTCGATCACCCGTTTGAACGCGCTCTGCAACTGCTTGCCCTGAGATCAAAAGTAGGAAAATTACTGAGACAACAACCGCCTTAGAGCTTACAGACGCACTGAACCAAGAGCGCCAATGATCAATACCAATTGGGCAACTAACAGCGGTTGAAAAATACTTTTGAACGATTGTTTTATGTAATGAGCTATCAAAACTACAGCGTATTTTTTTGGCCTGAGATATCCGTATACCAAAATTTTTATTTTTCGATGTGGCACGCGAGAAGTTCACATGGCCTCCTTTATCCGATGTGATTTGAAAAACAACAACTCTTCAATCGAGTTATTACAGATCGTTACTATATCGTAAAAAGATTATAACTTTCAAGTGAAATGCAGAATAAAGTCAAATTCGAACACGACAGCTAAGCCTTTAAGATTTTTTATATTCCTACTTCAGTACCATCCAAAAATCGATTGATTTTAAGGTTATCGAAAACAGCCTTTATTAATGCGCAAAAAATAACGACTAAAAATTTTGATCTCGGGTTCCTCATCAGTTGTAACATCAACCTCTATCGAAGCTGTAAATTTACCCCACTGCACTTTATCAATAAAACCATGAGATTGTTATTGATGAAGTAGTACCAGATCCGCGTCAGAAACACCTCAACTACGGTTAAGCGTACGGAAGCGACGCCTGATTATTCATGGTTTGTCATCTCGAGCAAACCAAAGGAGACAATAACTCGGAATCCTCACTGAGCCTTATAAACTTGATAGTTGTCCTCAACAGACACCGGGACAATAAGCTCTTTCGACTCCAAGGTGACAATAATCTCTGCTGGCACACTATCGGCCATACCTTTTTCTACACGTGCCAAGAGACGCAAACCTTTCCCATCAGTTGGCAAAGATAGTTCTAATGGCTCCACTGCAATTTTTTCCTTTAACTGATCTACTTCCTCACTTAACAGCAACTGCAATTGAGTGACGTCAGCGTAACGCGCACCTTCGTTGTTTTTTTGTCCCATGATCCACACAACCCCACCCAGAACGCCAAGTATAACGACGCCTCCAAGCACATATTTGCCCATCATTTCTCGCTCCAAGAGACAACAGCACTTTAGAGTACAACACAATTATACCGTCACTAGTTTGAGCGTACCTTTTCCTAACTCACGCGTTATTTCAGATCGAACGATGTCAATTGGATTCGCGAGCGTACGTGCAGGTGATCCGGCGAATAGCAGACCAACCAGCTCATTCTCGGTATTCCAAATGCCACTTCCACTGTCGCCCGGACTACTAAATGGCCCAGTATTGTCGGAACTAGGTAATATGGCAATTTGATTCTTGAATTGAGCAACACCAGCATTATACTCAACACCCACTTGCACACCGATAGCACTCACCTCTCCTTCAGTCCAACCTGTGGTTCGCCCTGCTTTATACACCCGAGCATCTCCGACAATCTGAGCGTTTTGGTCCAGCTTATAGGGTTTACCAAACCGAACTGCCTCGGAGCCAAAGCCAATACGAGACAATTTAGATTCGTCACGATCTCCATTTAGAGAGGCAATTGCAACATCAACCTCATTTACAGCTGACGTACTAATGTCAATCCATGTATCCAAATTGCCAATTTCCAGTTGATTACGTAACTTCGTAATAGTGCTCATCTGCTGCAGCTCCATTTGCGTCAAATCCAATGTACCTGGCTGCACGATACTGTCGCCCACACTCGCATTATTCTCATCGGCGATAACATGGTTATTGGAGACCAAATACTGTTTCCCATTTTTGTCCTCAAGGAAAAAGCCCAACGTTCCTACACTGAGGCCGTTGGGGTACACCCCTTCAGGATTCGTGATGCCCACGCCAGAGC
>CAZQOI010000050.1:0-23148 GCA_964594905.1 uncultured Granulosicoccaceae bacterium | reverse complement strand
GTGTAAATCGTTGATATATGGATGAATTTACAGTAGTAAGCTGTGTGGAATTAGCGGAATTATGTAGCAAATGCCCCAAGCCTTGAAACGTTGATTTTCATAACATCACTGCATGAAAAATACTCATGCAATCAGTGGCCTTGTAAAGAAACGTAGCACACTTGCCGGTGACATCGAGCACCACCAGAAACAAGCAGACAAGCTACGTAGTGAATTCGATTCAATCGGTAGAGCCATAAAGGTGCTGGACCCTGAGTATCGTCTGGAGCGCATCAAGCCACGACAATTCAAGAGGCGTAATCGGTTCTTTAAGTCTGGCGAATGCTCCCGCGCCGTGCTCGAAGTTCTACGCGATGCAGACTGGCATTACACCACTCACGAAGTCGCCGTTAAGGTCGCTGAAGCTAGGGAACTGGATTTAGACGACATGCAGTTCAAGGCGTTTATTGCGACCGTCAGAACGGCGCTCAATGGTCTCAGGACCAGAAACATCATTAAGGTTACTTCTCGGGTGGATTATCCGAGGTGGGGCGTTCGTTAGCTCTTGACAGTTGCCGCGCTCATCTGAAATTGATTTGCTTTTTTATCTACAAACTCAACATACTGAATACCGTGAGAAACTCTCACGCCAAACGTTGAACGCATCTTTTCCGGAAACCATCCTTTAACAAAGGCGATATATGTAAAACGGATTAGACTGCTATGGCTCAGTAACATCTGCTTTTGAGCAAAATAAAAGCTCGCGATTATTCGCTTTACCTCAACGACTTCTTCTTCAACGGCAATTGACATTTTTTCTGCAATATCTTCTGCATCTTTCATGTTTTTATCAAAATCATCTGATTTCCGATGCTTGATTACAGCGTCCAGAATATCGTCAAATCCTACTTTCGGTGCTTCGCGTAGGATGAAATTTATACGCTTGTAGTAGTGCTGAAAAACGGGACTTTCTTCTGACAAAACTCCTTGGGCAACCAGCATCACCAAATCGTCTCTCGTCTTGTAAAGTAAAAAGGATGATTTACGTCGACGCAGAATAGCCTGAGCATGAGCCATCACAAAGCCTGCGAAAATGCCCACACCTATAAATACCAGTATTGATGTTTGAAAATCCGTCATGGATTCACCCCTTACTCCTTGAAGACTGACGTTTATTCAAGAGGGATTCCTCTAGTTGTTCAGAATGAGTAGCCATTCTGTCAATCTCATCAGTCAGATTCTGGTGGTTTAGAGAGCAAAATACTAGGACAATTCCTGTAATTACCACAAACAGTGTAGTAGTTGCAGCCCAAATCACGGAATCATGGCCAAAACGCCCCGTGATATAAAGATCGTACACCTGCTGCAACATCAAAGCCAAGCCAATTGCCCCGGCTACAACACCGATCACCCCTTTAACACCAGAGTTGGCAACTGCCTGAAGTAAGGGTGTAAACCGCCCTGTCATTATTGTGCATCCTTGTCATTACAGATTTGAACGAATTTAACAGACCTTAAGAGGCGCTGACACACTATTGGCCACAAAGCTGACAAATGTTACCTTTCAAACTACTTCGGATTGTCGCGTCAAATCAGCGTTTCAGCCTGCTTCTTATTCCCCTGCCAGTAGCCAGCAAAATCCCGCGATACATGCCGATCAGCACAGCGGCGCATCACGTCCATGAAAATCTCACCATTTGGCTTGCGGCGCGTATCTTCACGAAAAGCCGCCTCATTTGCGTAACGGTCCAGATAAAGGTTGCCGAACTTATGAACCTGTCCGAGTTGCATACGACGAAAGCGTGAGAAGAACGATTCAGCTTGATTCGTATTGGCACCACACTTCGCCACATATTCGACTGAGTGATTGACTCGCTCCATTTTGAACTTCGCGTGAAGCGAGTTATAGGCGTTGCTCTCGTCCGCTGAAATCACTGTACCCGGCTCAACATGGCGAGCGACGAACTCCTGTACTGATTCTTCTGTCTCGGCTTTAGCAACCGCTGTAACTGTCTTAAAGCCACCTTCGCCCTCAACGTCGTGACGCTCACGCAGTACCAAAACAGCACGTTTATCAGGGTCTTGATTCACTTTCAGGCGACGGTCTACACGGTCCTTGATGTGATTTGCAGGACGTACATGGCCGTTGACATAT
This sequence comes from uncultured Granulosicoccaceae bacterium, assembly GCA_964594905.1. Classification (GTDB taxonomy): domain Bacteria; phylum Pseudomonadota; class Gammaproteobacteria; order Granulosicoccales; family Granulosicoccaceae; genus Granulosicoccus. The sequence continues at coordinate 21,014 of CAZQOI010000050.1, read as the reverse complement.
GCGGCATCGATCTCAACTTCGTCATCAAGCAATGCCGGTTGCGAATCCATCAGTGACTCTCGCAGCTTGTGAGCAAGCACGAATGCAGTCTTGTATTGAACGTTCAGATCACGGCTTAACTGAAGCGCACTCATACCCTTTGCACAGTTTGAGTACAGCGCAATTGCCATCAAGTAGGTGTTCAGTGGCAGCTTGTGGCTGCTGAAAATCGAGCCACTTGTGACGCTGAATTGATATTTACGGAATTATGTAGCAAATGCCCACGCTACGAGTTTCGTCCAATCAGCCGTGCAAGGTTGGTTGCATGATTGAACGTTCTACTTGCCTTTGGATTCTTCCCTTCGTTTGCGGCTCTCTTCGTTCCTTTTTTCTTCGTTAATGCGAATCTCTTCAGATCTATCAGGGTCGCTATCGCGAGTTGTTTTATCTGGGCATTTTGCTACGAGATCGGCGAAGCTGCTTTGATCGTTGATGTCGATAGCAAACTCCTGCTGGCTAAAAAACTTAAACCTACTGTCGGATCTTGTAGCGAGGGTATCGCCTGTGAATTTGACAAGTTCCATATACCTCTTTCCACTCAAGTCAGTGTACAAAACGCGACACCAGATCATCGATCCCTAATCCTCCCACCAAGGATATCCTTCGCCTCCTTTGGTATCAGATTTCGTAAAGTCCTTGAGCGGCTTGACTTTATGTTTACGCTTTTCGGTCGCGACAAAGTGCCGAACCTCCATTCCTCCTGGCTAACGCCACATCCTAAAGCCAAGGCAAGAAAGAGGGCTAGAGCATTTATCTTGATTACCCTCTAATTGCTTGACTCGTTAAGCCTAGCTAAAGGTCTAAATCGAGAAGATCGCATGCAGACATACACTTAGAGACAAGGATGCTCTACAACACCATCTTGATGAAGAAGACCATTAACGTTTTCTTGATTCAACCGATCATTCGTGGTCTACTACCATACCAGATGCGGATAGCGTAGCTGGTTTGTTTTTGTCCACTTGAATGCAATAACAGGAGAGTAACCACATGTTCAAACGAATCGGGAAACTGGTCAGTGCGACCGCCCTGGTAACCTCAGCGCTTGTCGGTAACGTTCACGCGGCCGATGTGACTATGCGCGGTGCCAGCTTATTTGACAATGACCATGCTTACAGCAAAACGCTGATTAAATTTGCTGAGTTGGTTAATGAATATTACGAAGGTGAAGTCGCTTTTGATCTTCGTGGAAACAGCGAACTCGGCATCGAGCCAGACTATGTAAACTTTCTCACGCAAGGCGTCGCTATTGATTATGCAATCATAGCCCCGTCAAACCTTGCGCGCTTTGCACCATCAGTACCTTTGATGGATATGCCATTTGTTTTTCGCGACCTTGACCACTGGAATGCAGTGCTTTCAAGTGACGTGCTTGCCCCGCTAGAAGCTGTTTTACTGGATAAAGCAGATTTACGCGTTATCGGTTATGCCGGTGGTGGTACGCGAAACCTTATTTCGAACAAAGTAATTTCAAATCTCGCTGAGCTTGAAGGACATAAAATGCGAGTGATGGGTGCTCCTATTCAGGCGCGCGTGTTTGAAGCAGCAACTGCCGCACCAGCGGCGATAGCCTATTCAGAAGTCTACAATGCGATACAAACAGGTGTTGTTGATGGCCTTGAGAACGAGGCAGCCAGTCTTCTGCAATACAAATTCTTCGAAGTTGCGCCCAACATCACTTTGACTCAGCATTCGATTACAGTACGCCCCATTATTTTCAGTAATAAATCATTCTCAAAACTTCCGGAAGATCTTCAAGCCGCAGTTTTAAAGGCGGGTAAAGAAGCGGGGGATTATGGAAGAGAAATAGAATCAACTGAAGATGGTATAAAACTTCAACAAATGTCTGATGCGGGACAAATTGCAGTTCAGGAATTTGCTGATCGCGATAAACTTCTGGAACTCGTTGTTCCTGTACAGGACGCCTATGCAGCAGAGCTTGGTGCTGAAGACTTGCTAACAGCGATCCGTTCAAAGTAACTTGTAAATCGTAGTTCAATAGTGAGGTTTTCCATCGAGTAGCGATGGAAAACCTCAATCCTGTAGCGTTGCAAGCTACGAATTACCGTCTCTCTGACGTTTGTGTCCCACTATGATTGAGCGTGTCCTTGAAGGGCTTTGTAAAATCCTGCGTGTGTTAGTAGGTTTGCTGATCGCTGCGCTAATAGTGCCCGTGTTCATGCAAGTTCTAGCACGATATACGGGAATTATTCCTACTTATCTCTGGACTGAAGAACTCGCAAAATTCATATTTATCTGGATTGTGATGCTGGGTTCGATGATTGCGGTGTGGGAAGGCACGCATTTCGATGTTCGCGTTATGCGAGATGCGCGAACACCGTTAGGAAAATTGCTGCAAAACGGCTTCGTGTTGATAATGATCTGCCTCTTTGCGCTTTTATTTGCGCGTTTTGGCATTGATTACGCAAAGTTTGGTTCCATCCAGAGCTCAGTGATGATGCAAGTCAATATGCTTTGGATTTACATCACTGTGCCACTTGCTGGATTTGTGTGGGCATCATTTGCATTCTTTCGGCTCTGGCAATTGATTCAAGAATTTCGTGAATGCCGGAAAATGCCAAGCGAGGTGTCATCATGATACTGAGCGCTGGTGTCGCCTGTATGATTTTAGTCGGCGGATTTGTCTGCCTGGTTTTACTTCGAGTGCCAGTAGCTTTCGCATTGGGCATTGCGACTATTCCTGTTGTCGCTCTCGATCTACGACTAACCCCATTTCTGATCCTGGATCGAATGTTCCAGTCGTATAACTCATTTATCTTACTGGCCGTCCCATTTTTCTTATTAGCCGCCAATCTTATGAATGCAGGGCGGATGACCGATCGTCTCATCGAGTTTGCTCGAGTGCTAACTGGATGGATGCCAGGTGGCCTTGGCCAAGTAAATGTAGCGGTATCAATGTTATTCGCTGGTATTTCAGGCTCATCAACTGCCGATGCTGCGGGTTGCGGAAAAATACTGATACCCGCAATGATTAAAAAAGGTTATACCCCACGTTTTGCGGTTGCTATAACTGCGTGTTCATCGGTAATGGGAGTCATTATTCCGCCCAGTATATTGATGGTGGTGTGGGGTGGTGTCATGTCTATATCCGTAGGCGCCTTATTTCTAGCTGGTGCAATACCTGGTTTGTTAATCGCAGCGGCACTGATGGGAACAGTGTATGGGTACGCCAAGGTCTACGATTATCCAACTGCAGGTGCACCGACATTTCAGGAATTTTTTAATGCCTTCAAAGGAGCCGGTCTGGCGCTCTTGACTCCCGTCTTTGTTATCGGCGGGATCGTAGGCGGAATTGTGACGCCGACCGAGTCTGCAATCATCGCGGCATTTTATTCCTTCTTTCTAGGTTTGATTGTTTATCGCACAATCAGTCCGCGGCAAATCGTCAGCATCCTTTATGACACGGGGCGCTTTTCGTCTATTTCATTATTCGCAATAGGTACCGCATCAGCGTTTGGTTGGATGTTGTCATTTTATAATGTTCCTAGACTTATAGTAGGTACCTTGACAGCGCTTCAACTAGGTACGTTTGGCACGTCGCTGGTGATCGCATGCTTGTTTCTCTTGTTTGGTTTATTCATTGACGCGATTCCGGCGATCATCATTCTCGGTACGGTTCTACTGCCCGTAGCTCATGCTGCGGATATTCACCCTGTTGCGTTTGCCATTATCGGTATCATTTCACTTGCGTTTGGGCTTGTTACGCCACCCTATGGGCTATGCTTGTTGATCTCGGCATCCATCGCGGGTTTGAATGTTGTTCAAGTTCTCCGAGATGTTGTAATTGTTCTAGCGCCAATGCTGCTGATTTTGCTATTGATTATTGTATTTCCTGAAATAGCCTTGTGGCTTCCGAAAACATTAATGCCTGCAACGTTTAAGTAGTACAGCAGCCATTTGAATGATCCTGAGATCAGGTTGAAAATTGCCGAAATAGCCGAGAATTCGATATGAGGGAAACATGGCGATGGTTCGGTCAACAAGATATCGTATCGTTAGAGGCGATTCGCCAGGCTGGCGCTGAAGGTGTCGTAACAGCTCTTCATCATATAAAAAATGGTGAACTCTGGACTAGCGATGAGATTGAAAAAAGGGCCATTGAAGTAAGTGCCAAAAAGGATGGGTCTCCTACCGGTTTGACGTGGGATGTTGTCGAGAGTCTGCCTGTGTCGGAAGAAATCAAAAAACAAGATGGCGCTTGGCGTGAGCATATAAAAAATTATAAAGACAGTTTGATTAACCTCGCTAACTCAGGTATTAAAACTGTTTGTTACAACTTTATGCCTGTACTGGATTGGACGCGCACTGATCTGCAGTGGCGATTGCCTAATGGTGCGACTTGTATGCGGTTCGACTATATCGATTATCTGGTATTCGATATACATATCCTTCGACGAAGTAGTGCTGACTCAATGCTCGGTGATGATGTCAAAGACACTGTTAAGGAGAGATTTGCTGGTATGACAGATGCGGATAAGAACCGGCTAACAAACAATATTGTTGCAGGCTTACCTGGGGCTAATAAAAATTGGACGTTGTCTGATATATCTGATTCACTTGGACAGTACCGATCGATTAATGCAGAAAGGCTTCGGGAGCATTTGTTTGCCTTCCTTGAGTTAGTGGTTCCAACAGCTGAATCGTGTGGAGTCCGTCTTTGTTGTCACCCAGACGATCCACCATTCTCACTTCTTGGTTTGCCGCGTGTTATGTCAACCGAAGAGGACTACTCTTTGATGGTGAATGCGGTTAAAAGTGATTCAAACGGTATTACCTTGTGTTCTGGCTCATTAGGGGTGAGGTCAGATAATGATCTACCTGGCATGATGAGACGACTTGGTGAGCATGTGCACTTTTTGCACTTGAGAAATGTATCTCGCGAGAGTTTGGCATCACCGGGTTCTTTTCACGAAGCGGAGCATCTCTCTGGCGATACCGATATGGTGGAACTGATCAAAGCAATATTAAATGAAGAACGTCGACGTAAACGTAATGGAAGAACTGATTTCAATATTCCTATGAGGCCAGATCATGGGCAGGATATTCTCGATGATCTAGATCGGCAGACTCAACCCGGTTACCCAGCAATTGGACGACTCAAAGGTCTGGCAGAACTAAGAGGAGTGAGTATGGCACTATCACATGGGTCAAAACTGAGTCATTAACACTAACGCTTCATAGAACATCGCATCGGTGTTGTTCAATGAATTTTCAAATCAGCTTTTTCAAGGCTGAACGATTTTTTCCATCTCTTGCAAGATGAGTCCAGTCCTTCTCGTATTCTGTTGATAAGCTACTGCCGTGCCGATACTGGGGGCAAGCCACCATGTTCGTGTACCCCAGCGTTCTTTGCACACCACTTTGAAAGTGTCGTAGATACCTGAGACGATTTTTATTCTTACCGTCTTCTGCACTTCGCAACTTCGTTTCGAACTCCACGCTCGACCTAGCAGAGAGCTGTTTCCTCGTGTGCGATACTCGATACGATTGCCTACCTTCAAAGGCCACAAGGAATTGGATGTAATTTCTACCGTTGACGTGCCACTACTGGGGCAATTTGACCATTTATAAGCAGGTGCAAATCCGCTGGTGGAACGCGTCCACTTGCAGCCATCGGTACGTTCATAACTAGCCTCTGCATCATCACCAGATACTTTTCGCATATGACCAGGATTTCCATCTTGATCAATAAAGTGCCATTCCCAACCGATCTCGCGGCGATCAGGTCCTGGTATAGATACGAGATCATCTAAATCTTCAAGCTCAGTTAATGCCGACACATTGGATGCAAGTCCAAGCAAGAAAATTGTAGCAAGCCAATATTTCATCGAACGAGTGTGAGCATATCTGAAAATTTTAAGCATTGGAATAACTGCAATTCACCAACTGATCAGAAACGTTTGCTTGATGGAATCTGGATACTCTTATTTATGACACCGCAGACGTCGTCTGGTTCACTTAGCTGTCCGATGTGGGATTGCCTAGCGATTGCTGTTTTTCTGCCAAGCTCTGGTGTGCGAAAAACATATCGCTTCGACAGTTAATTTTTTGCTCAATCGGGCCGTGAGAAATCGGCTACGTGGTTAGCCTCATGCGGCCCGGTCATGCGTCTCTGGATCGTCGGATGAGTCGTCCGTTTCTGGCGAAGCATCCGATTCAACCAGCGATTCCAGAGAATCGTCATCACCGTCACCAACATCGTCCAGTGCTCCAAGAATAGGCAAGGGATCAACGAACCGCCAAGCTGGCAACGCCGACAGCATGCTGCCCATTAATGTACCACCCCGTATTAACCAGATCACATAGCCCACTGAAAACCCGGACGTTAGAGTGACTGTGCTGCCAATAGCTTTCTGACGAAAACTGACTTGTTCGGCGAAGTCTTCTCGTTGATTGTCAAAGGCTTTAGTTAGATTGGTGAACTCTTGTGATAGTACTTCTGGGCTTTGCTCAATTAACGTGGAAAGATCCAGTAGGTTTATCGATATATTTGCAACCCTGACAATTGAGTTCGGTCTTATAACATTAGTTGTAGAGTCTTGATCTTGCGTGATATCGAAACCACTTGTTGTCGGAAGTGGTGTAATCAACGATTGTAGGTCTACCTCTTCAATTTCAGTGTTTTGTTCGTTCGACTCTTGCGGTGTCTGGTTAGATGCAGCTTCAGCTTCCGCTGCTTCTTCAACAGTACCTTCTTCGGTATTCTCTAGCTCGGGTTCGGTTGGTAGCGTAACGTTTTCAGTTACGGTGGTTTCAACACTTTCGATTATTGGTTCAGCTGTCGCGAGCTGGGGTTCGAACTCTAGAGTTAATTCGAGTTCTGCACGTGCGCCATTCGAATCTGTCGCTATCAATATAATATCCAGGAATGCTTCGTCGCGCGGGTCGGGCGTAACTATAAATTCCTGATCATCGGTAAATTGCAGCCAAACTGGTAGCTCTGATCCGTCAGCTTGGGTAACGGAGTAAGAAACCGTATCAAATTGATCTTCATCGATAAAAGTATCAAGTGGAATATTTACAATATCGTCTGTCTGCAATATTGGTATAACGGGAACTGTTGCCAGAGTCGGAGTGTCATTAATATCATTCACTTCGACAGTTACATCTAGGCTGGCAACAGCACCTGCCGTATCGGATACGCTAATGGAGAGAGCAATAGTCTCTTCTGTTTCGTGATTCAGCTGCTCATCCGCTTTCAAAATGAGTTCACCAGCGACTATATCGAAACGTTGATCGCTCACTGTGTATGTGAGCACGTCGCCCACGTCCAGGTCGCTAGCGTTGACATTCCCGACGACCATTCCTGGAGTATTTTCGTCTACTGTTGAGCCGTCAAGCGTTAGGTTAAAGGGAGCGGTATTAACATTGATCACGTCAATATCAAACAGTAATACGTCTGATGCTGCGCCTGACAAATCTGTAGCCGTTGCACTAATTGAGATGCTACCGACATCTGCGTTATCCGGGGTTCCTGATAGGGTGTAGTCGCCGTCGAAGCTAAGCCAGGATGGCAGTGGGGTGCCGTCGATTTGCGTTATTTGAAGGTTCAAGCTGTCGCCAGAGTCAGTATCGGTCCACAGAGCGCTATCGAGTACAAGCTCGAAGAACTGAGCCTCAGTAGCCACTTGATCCTCGACAGTGCCTATTAAAACCGGTGCATCATTGGTAGGCGAGATGAGTATTTCAAGTTCTGAAGCTACTACGCCACCTTGCCCATCATGAATCTCAAACAGTAATGTCTCCGTGTTTGGCTCTGTTCCATCGTGTCCGTAAACTATACGTTGATCAATAATATCCTGATGAGTAAATTGTGATCTAACGGCTCCTGTATCGTCCAGAATGGTTCCATGATTCAAGGAACTCGTATCAATAACATATTCCAGTAACGCATCACTGGTTTCTTCATCGGTAGGCGATAAGTTCAACACCGTCAAATTGACTGTGTCAGATTCGGCTACTTGTAGCGGTGATGTCGTGATTATTGGCAAATCGTTGACCGGATTTATCGTGACAGGCACATTGATACCAGTCGTAGCCCCGGCCGGATCTGTTATTTCAACCAAGAGGCTAACATCGTTTGATGAAAGACCATCGTGGGTATAAACGATCTGACCTGAAAGAAATTCAGCACCACTTGCGATTCTGTTTGGATCACCATTAACGGTAATTTGTCCATCAATAGGGTTGATTATTTCGATAGACATCGATTCTAAGGGATCGCCATCAGGATCGAATATGACAATCGCAGTATGATCCAGAATTAACTGTCCAGCTTCGTCAATCGCAACAGGATTGGATGACAAGATAGGTACGTCATTCTCCGGCGTTACAATGATGTCAATCATTATTATTGACGCTGAGGTATTTCCGGTGCTGTCCATGACAGTCAATGTCATGCTGTCTGGAGTAGTTAGGTTGTTGGGTTCCTGTCCATTCTGGCGATAGATGATTAGCCCATTGTCAACATCCTTTTGGAAAAATGTGTCACCCACTGCCAACGCTATATAGCTGTTTGTTGGTCCTGATACATCAAGTCTGTAAAGTCCGGCTGGTTCCGTACCGCTTAACTGTGAAATTGCACTTATCGGATTTGACTCAATGGTGTATTGCAATTGCTCTGACGAATCATTCAGATCATTGTCAGTAGATAGCAGCGGGCCAGAGCCTGGCGGCAGCAACGGATCCTGACTGATCGCTAATTCGCCATTTTCTGCAACATTCCAAGGCCCCGCGTGTTGGACTATAGGGATATCGGGCTCTGGGATAACATTGACATCAATCGAAATAGGTCCAATAGTGTTACCGACAGAATCCTGCACTATTAGTACTACGCGATCATTTGCGTTAACAGGGTTTTTCTCTTGACCGTTCTGACGATATTCGACGTTACCGCTATTAATATCTTGCTGGCTGAAGCTGTCGCCAACATCCATCCTGGTGAATATGCCGCTCACTAAATCACGAAGATACAATCCGGCAGAATTTTCCGCAGGTTCAGTGCTTATTGGATTTGAAGGTATTGAGTCGATGGTGAAGATTATTTGCTCTGGGCTATCTACCAGATCATCATCCGATACCAACAGCAGGCTTGGGTTGAGCGGTGAAGTTCCATTCTCATCGACATCGATAGTAGCTGCGTTAACTAACTCAGGTGCATTGTTCTCCGAATTAATAATTACATCAATCGTAACTGAATTCGATCCTGTTCCATTGGAATCAGTAATTTCCAGTAAAACCTGGTTGTCAGTAGCGAGAATATTTGACTCTTGCCCGTTTTGTCGATATTCAATACGTCCGTCGTCTATATCTTGCTGAGTAAACGTATCATTGATGGTAAGTCGTGTAACGACGCCAGTTACCTGGTCTTCAAGATAGAGACCGGCAAGGTTCGCCACATCAGTACTGTTGTTTGGATCTGGTGGCAGGGCGATTAATGTGTAGATGATATCGGCATTATTGTCAGCAATATCATCATCGTGCGCAGCAAGTAGGGTGCTATCTATTGTCAGAGTACCGTTCTCTGCAACTTGCCAGTCTAGAGCTACAGTGATTTCCGGCACATCATTCTGCGGTACGATAATCGTGTTGATAACCACCGAGTTCGATCCCGTGGCGTGAGAGTCGGTGATCTCGAGGTGTACCTGGTTGTCGGCGGCGAGTGTGTTGGATTCTTGTCCGTTCTGTCGGTACTCGATGCGCCCATCATCAATATCTTGCTGGGTGAACGTGTCATTGACAGCCAGACGAGTGATAACGCCAGTTAACTGATCTTCACGATAGAGACCTGCAAGGTCTGCTACATCAGTGCTGTTGTTAGGATCCGGTGGCAGGGCAATCAATGTAAAGATAATATCGGCATCATTGTCACCTATATCACTATCTTGTGCGGCGAGCAGGGTGTTGTCTATTGTCAGAGCAGCGTTTTCAGATACCAACCAGTTGAGAGCTACGGTGATCTCTGGAATATCATTTTGCGGTGTGACAATCGTATTAATGGCAACTGAGTTTGAACCAGTACCATGTGTATCGGTGATCTCCAGGTGTACCTGATTGTCTACGGCCAGAGTGTTGGATTCTTGACCGTTTTGTCGATACTCGATGCGTCCGTCATCAATATCCTGCTGGGTGAACGTATCATTGATGGCCAGTCGGGTGACAACACCAGTTACCTGATCTTCACGATAGAGGCCAGCAAGGTTTGCCACATCAGTGCTGTTGTTAGGATCTGGTGGTAGTGCGATCAAGGTGAAGATGATATCGGCATCGTTATCAGCGATATCATCATCGTGTGCGGCGAGTAGGGTGTTATCAACGGTCAAAGCGCCATTTTCAGCAACTTGCCAATCGAGTGCTACAGTGATCTCTGGAATATCATTTTGCGGTGTGACAATCGTATTGATGGCAACTGAGTTTGAACCGGTACCATGGGTATCAGTGATCTCTAGTTGTACTTGATTGTCTGCGGCGAGAACGTTGGATTCTTGCCCATTTTGTCGATACTCGATGCGTCCATCATCAATATCTTGTTGGGTAAATGTGTCATTGATAGCCAAACGGGTGACAACGCCAGTTACCTGATCTTCACGATAGAGACCAGCAAGGTTTGCCACATCGGTGCTGTTGTTTGGATCTGGTGGCAGCGTGATCAGTGTGAAGATAATATCGGCATCGCTGTCAGCGGTATCACTATCCTGGGCGGCGAGAAGGGTGTTGTCTATTGTCAAAGCGCCGTTTTCAGCGACTTGCCAATCGAGTGCTACAGTGATCTCTGGAATATCATTTTGTGCTACGACAATCGTGTCGATAGCAACCGAGTTTGATCCGGTGGTGTGAGAATCAGTGATTTCAAGGAGAACCTGATTGTCGGTAGCGAGTGTGTTGGATTCTTGTCCGTTCTGTCGATACTCGATGCGTCCGTCGTCAATATCCTGCTGGGTGAACGTATCATTGATGGCTAGTCGGGTGACAACACCAGTTACCTGATCTTCACGATAGAGGCCAGCAAGGTTTGCCACATCAGTGCTGTTGTTTGGATCTGGTGGTAGTGCGATCAAGGTGAATATAATATCGGCATCACTATCAGCGATATCACTATCCTCTGCGGCAAGAAGTGTATTGTCTATTGTCAATACGCCGTTTTCAGCGACTTGCCAATCGAGTGCTACAGTGATCTCTGGAATATCATTTTGCGGTGTGACAATCGTATTGATGGCAACTGAGTTTGAACCGGTGCCATGAGTATCGGTGATCTCCAGGTGTACCTGATTGTCTGCAGCCAGAGTGTTTGATTCTTGCCCATTCTGTCGATATTCGATGCGTCCGTCATCAATATCTTGTTGGGTGAACGTATCATTGATAGCCAGACGGGTGACAACGGCAGTTACCTGATCTTCAAGATAGAGGCCAGCGAGGTTCGCTACGTCAGTGTTGTTGTTTGGATCTGGTGGCAGTGCGATCAGCGTGAAGATAATATCCGCATCGCTGTCGGCAATATCATCATCGTGTGCGGCAAGTAGTGTGTTATCAATGGTCAATGCGCCGTTTTCAGTTACTTGCCAGTCGAGAGCCAAGACGAATTCAGGGATGTCGTTTGTTTCAGGACCAACAATTATGTCAATTGAAAATTGATTCGTTGTAGCCCCTGCAGGGTCACGAGCTGTGAAACTTATCTGGTCATCACTTTGATTGGTGTTTTTTTCTTGACCGTTCTGGCGATACTCTAGATATCCATTGTTTATATCTTGTTGCGTAAACGTATCGTTAACGTCAAGTCGAACGGTGAGCCCACTGCCTGAGACGTTCAGATACAAGCCGGCATCGTTGTTATTATTGGATTCGGTATTGCTGTTCGTTGGTAAGGACAGTAGTGTGTATTCGATCTCTGCAGGCCCATGTGCAATATCAGCGTCGTGTACTGAGAGTAAAGTGTTATCTAGCGTCAGACTCGCATTTTCACCGACATTCCAGTCTGGTGAATTAAAAACGGTTGGAACATCATTCTCGTCAGTTATATCAACTGGCAGTGTTATATGAAGTGAGAAGCCTGCATCGCTTCCTTCTGCAAGGAGTTCAATTTGGTCGTTCGACGTTGTTGAGTTGCTCTCTTGTCCGTCTTGTCGGTATTGGATCAGTCCCTGATCAACATCTAACTGGCTGAAAACGTCCCCAATTGCAAGGTTGATATAAGTCGAAGAGCCTGTGTCCAGCCGATAAATTCCAGATATTTGATTAGCTGGATTTACAGGGTTAGCTGGTATTGATTGTATCGTATAAAAAATGTCGCCAGGAGAATCGGATCCATCTGGATCTACGACTAATAGCTCTAAGGTAGTAACGTCAACCACACCGCTTTCTGCGACGGATAAAGTTCCCACCGATTGTGCTGTTAGCGGAAGATTTGTAGGGAAGTATGAGCTTATTGCTTCAGGCTGTGCGCTATCGATAGCGGAGACCTGTAGTTGATTTGCACTGTCATCATAAACGCTGAATTCCTGTCCAGCGATTGATGCTGTCAGAAAACTATCAGTGCCAGCGTTGAAGTCGAGACTTTCACCAACTGCGGTAGCTGGAGTACCAACCAAGTCGAGATTGTAGTCATAGAATTGCAATTCATCGGTGTCAGAGTTTAGCGTCGCTATTGTTTGGGTATTCGGATTAACCGCTAGACCATCGAGACTGTATGCAAACGATTCAACTTTATCTGGTGAGCCATCCGAATTGGCAGTGGCAAGCTCATGGGTGTTTAAGTCTGGACCCTGTGTCCAAAAAACACGACCTGTATTGGGGTCAATTTCTATATCACGTACCAGGTTCGTGGTAACGGTTCCAAACTGACTTGGCGCAGTTCCAATGGGCGCGGTAGTATTAAATACATCTACGGCTTTATTTGAACCTGCGTAGGCAACTAATAGTCGGCTTGTACCGTCATGTGCCAGACTTCTAGCAACCTCTCCAACAAGGTTAGCAAATACCTGGATATTACTTCCATCAAGGTTACTTTGCAGAATCGTTGAATTAAGTCCTGACGCTTCAACCTCTATCCAATATAATTTCTCTGCTGAACTATCGACGACAATATCGCGAGGTTCCAAGCTATTGTCATTTGGGCGCCCATCGACAATAACTTGCATAAGCCCAGATTCGTAAGTCCCTCTGAGGACTCTGTCGAGGTCGTCCGTAATATACACTTGAGCCTGAGGAGTTTCTGATTCATGAGCACCAACATCGGGTAAAGCGTCTCGTGTGACTCCGCGAGCATCAGTGCTGCCGGTCTCGGATGTCGACCCAGCATTTATCAGGACGCTACCTGGTCGCAGATGATGAGTTGCGACTCCGTTCGTGTTGGGTGTTAGATCATCCAGGCCGAAGCTTAAGCGATCTGTAACGCTGACGTTGTGGGTATCGGAAAACAACAGGTCAGTCGGTGTTAAATCAGTCTGAGTAAAAAAATTATAACCATTCGATTGAATTCCTGAACCAGCCCCAAAATCGATATCGTTAAAGCCGCCACTTGCTACGTCGGTATTTTCAAAAAAAACAGAATTCCCAACCTCTAGATTATCAAAGAGTCCAATAGCGCCTCCAGAGTCGAAAGAATTGTTTTTATAGAATGTGCTGAATTCGATGTATAGAGATGTGAGTGAAAATATTGCACCCCCATCATCAAAAGCAACATTTTCGCTGAATGTTGTGTTTCTGATTACAGTGTTATTCGACCCAGTAAAGTTATATATGGCACCACCATTTGATGATTCATTTTCGTTGAATAGGGAATTTTCGAAGCGCACATTCTGTGCTTGCGATAAGACAGCACCACCGCGGTCGTCTTCGGTCTGGTGTGCCTGTACCGTTAAGTTCTGAGTGAATGTAACTCCGTCAAATAATGCGCCATCGCCACCGGGTCCAAGTTGAACGGCGCCTCCAACAAAGGCTTGGTTCATCAGAAAACTTGTATTGCTTATTTCTGCATCGGGTGAGTTTATAAGAATTGCGCCACCACCACCATCACCAGGGGGTGTGACGGGTTCATCTCCAGGGTGTCCAAGAGCCGTATTGTCGGAAAAACTTGATTGATCGATAGTTAATACTGTGTCGTTGGTCGACGCAATTGCACCGCCGTTAAAACTGGTTGCGCGATTGTTGATAAAGTCTGTGCCCGAAACATCCAAACTACCTGTCGATTGAAAGATGGCTCCGGCATTCCGTGTTGCACTGTTATTTTCAAAGTGTGTATCGACTAGGGTGACATCTGCTCCACCGCTAATGGCACCTCCAGAGGTGAACGCGGAATTTCCGATAAAAGAGCCACCGGTAACATCCAAGTCTCCAACAGTATAAATGGCACCTCCAGTTGATAAAAGTGCCTCGTTCTTGTCTAAGGTAGTTTCGATCAGGGTGATTTGACTGTCGGCGGTGCCATAGATGCCAGCCCCTGTGAATGCAATGTTATTTCGTATTAAGGAATCATTGATCGTTACGTTTCCTTCGTTGTAGATTGCACTTCCAGACGCAATAGGTGATGTGAAATTTTCAATAATTCCACTGTTAAATTCTACATTTGCACCAGGCTGAACGTATATGCCAATGCCGTTTAAAAATTGAGTGATACCTGCGAGATTTATACCTTCTAGTACAAGAGTGCCTTGAAAGACATCGAACAGTCGGTTGTTGGCATCGGATTCGATAAATATTTCGCCTCCTGATGTGTTTGTTATGGTTAGCGTGTCGTCGACGGTTTGCAGGGTAATATCCAGATCACCGACCTCAGAGGTATTGTCAGAGCCTGCACGCTCCAATAAGTATGTGCCCGGAGCACTAAGTTCGATAATCACGTCGCTCCCAGTATTTTGTGCGGCGATAACGGCTTCTCTAAGCGATGGGTTGGGGCCCAAGGTTGTTACATCAGCGCCCATATCGGGAACGGCAGTGTCGCCTAGATTGGTAACGACGATTGTTTCGGTCGGTAAAATATTGCGCCATTGAACCTGTAGAATCTCGTCATCAAACGTTGTTGATTCGATAACGCCTTCTGATACTTCCAAAGTCCAATCACCGCCTATTGATTGGTGGCCGGTAATATCTTCGCTTGCGGCAACATCTGCGCCTGTTAATTCAGCAATTTGTCTTACAGCTTTCCCATCACTATCGGCGAAATTGCAGCCATAGATAAGAATATCTGCATCTTGATGAAGTGCTTGTCCCCACACTTGTAACTCACTTGCAACTGTATCGATAGCATTGGTATCGAGAACGCTTGAACCGAGCTGTAAAACTGAAGTATCTCCGTGGGACACTATATGTACTGTGGCAACATCACTACGCTCGGCTAGCGTATCGGTAATGATCTGAATGCCGTTGTCGTCTGCGCCAATCCAGATAATCTCTATCCCCGCGCGATCCAGACTGGATTGGATGCTTTCGACATCAGGAATATCGTCGACTACAAAAGCAATATTTTGTGGAGCTTCGGGTTGATCTTCCGCAGGAATTGCGGGTAGCAGGAGTTCCGAGCTTTGCTCGGTTTGATCGTCAGGAAGTAAAGACGCCAGAGGGCCCCACGCATCTGCTGAATACAGCACGCGCGGCTCCAGTACCTCAACTATGGCGCGTGATTTGGGACGCGCACGTTTTCGACGAAATAGAGCCATAACCTCGAATTTTTGACGCCGGGCGTTAGTCAAACCTTCACCCGAATCCCAATTTGCAGGCAATAATCGCCACGATCCTGACTTTTGACGGGTTTTATTCAGGCGCGAGATCCCTGTTTGTGATGAAGTCCACAGTCGAAGAGTGTGGGCCAGGGCGTTTGTTGGAGGGTATGGCGTGCCGAGGCGGGTGGTTCCATTGCTACAGGGCCCTTGTTTTTTATTGTTGGGTTACCTAAATAGGGGTGCTAATGACTATAGAATTCTTCTTTGATCCGATCAGTCCCTATGCTTGGCTAGCGGGTACAAGACTCGAGGAAATTCAATCAAGGACTGGCGAAGCCGTGATCGTTCGACCGATCCTCTTTGCTGGCCTGCTTAAAGCCCACGGCCACTTAGGCCCAGCTGAAATTCCAGCTAAACGCCGTTATATCTTTCGTGATGTGATGCGTCGTGCAACGGTGCATGGTCTGGATTTACAAGGTCCACCCAAACATCCGTTTAATCCACTTAAAGCCTTGAGAATTGCAACGGCAATCAAAAATGATGCACAACGCTTGGCGTTTGCAGTCAATGTCATGAATGCCGCCTGGGCTGAAGGTCAAGACTTGACAGATGACAAGGTGCTTGATGATGTCGTGAGTAGTGTGGGTCTTGAATCTCAATGGTGGCAAAGTGCAACACAGGATGCGGCTGTCAAAGAGAGTTTGATCGCGTCAACTCAACACGCTATAGAAAGTGATATTTTTGGTGTGCCTACGTTCAGAGCCAAGGGTGAACTGTTCTGGGGTGACGATAGCGTTGATGATTTACTTCGGCGTATTGAAGGGCACTCAGTAGATGAAGTAAAACTCAACCAAATTCTTGCCCGCGAGTCGGGTGTGGTTCGACGCAAGTAAAAAGATAGGCCTGCATTTAGTTTGGACTTTAGCTGCTCAATTCGCGACAATAAAGCGAAATCAACTTAAAAACGTGCCGACCATGACTGATGAACCTCAATCACGTTTCCCAGTACCTGCCATCGATAGTTTGCCCGATGACATGCGCGAAAGAATAGAAGCGGTTAGTGAGAAGTCGGGTTTTGTGCCTAACGTCTTTCGGGTATTGGCACATCGGCCCGATGAGTTTCGCGCCTTTTTTGCTTACCACGATGCTTTGATGGAAAAAGACAGTGGTCTGAGTAAAGGGGAGCGAGAGATGATTGTGGTTGTGACGTCCGCGATGAACAGTTGTCTCTATTGTGTTGTTGCCCATGGGGCGATAGCTCGGATACGGGAAAAGAATCCACGCCTTGCTGGGCAACTTTCAATTGATTACACGCGTGCTGATATTACTGAGCGGCAAATGCATATGCTTGATTTTGCCTGCTTGATTGCAGATCAAGCCGCAGATGCCACTAACGAAGACTTTCAGCATCTGCGCGATCATGGCTTCAGTGACGAAGACATCTGGGATATAGGCGCGATTGCCGCTTTCTTTGCATTGTCTAACCGCATGGCGGGGCTGACGGATATGCTACCTAATGATGAGTTCTATTCCTTAGGACGCGAGGTGCGGAGTTCAGGGCCGAAGTTGGTTAAATAATTTTTATATTGCTTTTAACAAATTTGCCATCTCAATGGCTGCCAATGCTGCTTCCTCACCTTTGTTGCCAGCCTTGCTACCTGAGCGTTCAATAGCTTGCTCAATGGTATCGGTGGTAATGACGCCAAATGCTGCAGGTACACCTGTGACCCAGGATGTGTTGGCAATGCCTTTACTGGCTTCACCAGCGATAAGTTCGAAGTGTATGGTGCCGCCTTTGATCAGAACACCCAGACAAACCAGGCAATCATATTTGCCGCTCTCAGCCATCTTTTTTGCAGCCAGCGGAATTTCGTAACAACCTGGAACCACCGCTACGGTGATGTCCTTTTCTGCAACATCGTGACGAATCAAGGCATCTTTAGCGCCCTCGAGTAGGCGATTGCCCATAAAGTCGTTCCAGCGAGTCGTGACGATACCAACTTTCAGTTTGGTACCGACAAGCTTACCTTCAATAGTCTTTGTCATAGTGTCGTATCTCTAGTAGTTGACTGTCGGGGACAAGCTGTCTGAAACAAAGCCCATCGTTGTACTGCTTCCAGATGCATCCGCATCGTTATCAAATTGATGCCCCATACGATCAGCCTTAGTCTTCAGGTAAGCTGCATTGTGTTCATGTGCTGGAATGATCAATGGAACAGCTTCTTCTACCGCAATACCAAGTGCCTTGAGTGAATCGTGCTTATCCGGGTTGTTACTGAGTAGACGTAGTCGGTTTACGCCAATGGAGCGAAGCATTGCCGCTGCCACGTCATAGGTGCGGGCATCGGCTGGGAAACCAAGTGCGTGATTTGCTTCTACCGTGTCATGCCCATCATCCTGTAAGGCATACGCGCGAATCTTGTTACCAAGACCAATGCCACGGCCTTCCTGGCGCAAATACAATATCGCCCCGCAACCGGCACTCGTGACCATGTGCATCGCAGATTTCAATTGTTGACCACAATCGCAGCGCAAGGAGCCGAAAGCATCACCGGTCAAACACTCTGAATGCAATCTCACCAGTGGAGTCGTGTTGGAAGGTTCACCTTTGACAAGAACGCTGTGTTCCAGACCTTGTTGATCACGAAACACAATGACATCAAAGTTGCCGTACTCAGTTGGTAATACGCTACGACCAATTTCGGTAACGACCGCGTCTTCGTTGCTTGCTTCACTGGTCATACTTGTGCCGGACTTTTCAAGCTCGCGTCGATACTCGACCAGTTGTTCAACTGAAATGATCGGCATATCGTGCTCTTTGGCATAAGAGGTTAATTCTGCAAGGCGCATCATGGTTCCATCTTCACGCATGACTTCGCAGATCACGCCAGCAGGGGTAAGTCCTGCCAGTTTGGAGAGATCAACGCTGGCTTCTGTTTGGCCGCGACGCTCGAATACACCACCATCTTTTGCTCGAATAGGGAAGATATGACCGGGCATCGCAATATCGTTGATTGTTGAGCTCGGATCAATCAATGTTTTTATTGTCTTTGAACGGTCTTCAGCCGAGATTCCGGTACTGACACCGTGTGCCGCTTCTACTGATATGGTGAAGCCAGTGCCAAAGCCGCTGCTGTTTTGATTATTGGGTACCATCATTGGCACCTTTAAGCGATCAAGCATCGCCCCTTGCATTGCCAGGCAGATAAGTCCACGACCATGGCTTGCCATGAAGTTAACGGCCTCAGGCGTTGCAAAGTCTGCCGCCATGACCAGATCACCTTCGTTTTCACGGTCCTCATCATCAACGATGATGACCATTTTTCCAGCCTTGACAGCTGCAATAGCAGAATCAACAGAAGACAGAACAGAATTATTCATAGCCATGCTCTTTGAGAAAGTCGCGATCAAGGGTAGAGCCGGCGTGGCTCGCCTTGTCGTGTACAGAATTTGGGTTGTACTGCAGGATGCGTTCGACGTACTTACCGAGTACGTCCACCTCTATATTGATTTTGTCGCCAACTGATTTACTTGGCAAAATTATGTGTGCCTGGGTATAGGCAACCAGAGTCACGGTGAAAAAATCATCCCCAACATCAACTACGGTAAGGCTCGTACCATCAAGCGTGATATAGCCTTTTGGCACCACATATTTCATTACCTCTGGTGGAGCGCTAACAGTCACCCACAAGGCATCTTGATCTTTTTCGAATTTGCTTATCGTGCCTTTTCCATCAACATGCCCTTGAACAAAGTGACCTCCCATACGGGTAGTGGGTGTTACTGAGCGCTCCAGGTTGACGGGGCTACCACTGGTTAACTTATCCAAATTGGTTCGCTTGCGCGTCTCAGGTGCAAGCCCGGTCACAAATCCTTTTGTATCAAATTCGGTGACTGTCAAGCACACACCGTTGACTGCGATACTGTCGCCGAGCTGTGTGCCTTCAAGTACGACATCAGCGTCAATTGACAATACAAAATTCTCGCCTTGTTGTCGGCAAGCTCTTACCGAACCCATCTCTTCAACGATACCGGTAAACATTTAAATGGCCCCCGATGAGTGTGTAACCATGCCTTGCAGCAATAAGTCTGAGCCAAGCCATTCACTTCGTACACGTTCAAGACGCGTTGACTTGTCCAGTGTTGATGCACCAATGCCAGCGAACGCTGCGGGTGCGTTGACACCGCCAATGACCATCGGTGCCAGAAAACTCCAGACTTCATTGATCAAGCCGGCGTCCAGAAATGAACCCTGTAATGCAGGCCCGCCCTCGATGAGTACCGATTGAACGCCTTCTTCGCCAAGTAACTTCAGTACGGCTTTTGGATCCGGGCGTTGAGCTTCTCTATCTGTGGGTATGATCACTACTTGATTACCCAGTGACTCAAGCGTCTTTCGATGATCCACTGACATTCGCTCGGTGGTCATGACCGTTGTTGTGGTGGGTAGTGAACCATCGAGCAATTTGTGTGAAGCAGGGACTCGTCCCTGGCTGTCAAAAATGATTGGCCGCGGATGGCGAGTTGTGTCTGATGCTTCTGTTGGTCTTACCGTTAATGATGGATCGTCTTTTAAAACCGTGTCAGCGCCAACCATGATCACATCCACTGATTGACGAAGCTCATGACCACGTTGTCGAGCTTCGGGTCCAGTAATCCATTGACTGTGACCCGTATGCGTCGCGATACGACCATCAAAACTGGTAGCAGTCTTGGCAACAACAAAGGGCAGGCCTGTTTTTACATGATGGAAAAAGTAACGATTGACATGGATCGCTTCGTCTTCTAGTACACCGGCGGTGACATCAATTCCTTGCTGGGCAAGAAATGCGGCGCCACCTCCTGCTGAAGGGTTGGTGTCAGTCGTGGCAAACACCACATGCCGAATGCCGGCGTCGATGATGGCTTGCGTGCAGGGTGGGGTGCGACCGGTGTGGTTACACGGCTCTAACGTTACATAGAGAGTTGCGCCTTTGGAGTCGTCGCCAGCATTTGCCAGCGCGTCAACTTCTGCATGAGCACCGCCCGCTTCACGATGCCAACCCTCACCAATGACATTGCCGTCTTTTACGATGACACAACCAACCAGAGGATTTGGGTGCGTGCAGCCGCTAGCCCGAGCGGCGAGCTCAAGCGCGTGTAGCATATATGGTTCGTGTACCTGCACCATTTTCCCCAAATCATCACAAAAACGGGGCGGCACAGCACTGGACAGTTGAGTAGCGACACCTCGCCACAGACAGATATTGCCCGCGCGCGAGTGCTACACACACCAGTATTCATGCTTCTCTCATCCGGACT
>CAZQOI010000049.1:16215-23419 GCA_964594905.1 uncultured Granulosicoccaceae bacterium | reverse complement strand
CGTTTCTCGCACCATTCGTTTTGAAACTTCGCCCAGGTATGACGAAGCTGCTCTGCTTCGACCACTTTCTTCCCACCGAAAAACCCACCGTTCAAATGCCGGGCTTTTCCACCGATGCCATTCTCATCGATGATCCGGGTGGTGGTCATCAGGTGAGCGTGTGGATTGTCCTGACTGTGCAGATGCACATTGAGATCGACCCCGACACCCTGCGCGGTAAGCGTTTGCGCGAACTCCCGCGCCAGCTCGATTTGCTGGTAGAGATTCAGCTCGCGTGGCAACGCGATGATGTGATCTTTAGCAAGCTGTGCGGTTGAGCGACGGGTTGATTTATCCTCGGCAAATTCGATCTCGTTCCACAACGTGGATCGATCCAGGAGTGCTTCCGGTGCGCCCTCTGGCAACAGGATCTCGGAGTACGCGACTTCATCAACACGAAAACCATAGTCGGCGGTTAAGCCGTTACGTTGGTCGTGTTGTTTCGTACCGGATCGGTACGCGGCAGCTTTAACGGCGCTGTGGCCAGCGGCTCTACCGATGATATGGGTGCGGGCAAATTCGATCATGCAACAACGGCCAAAGTAGTAGCTCCGAGTAAACGGTTTAGTTAGCTACGCCCTTTTCCAATTTGCCGAAGGCGATCTGTGTTTTGTCTTTCTATGCGTAGCATAGCGCACATTACGTAGTAATGTATATTGCGCCTTTGCTCGTACCTCGACGTCGGACTGTTCTTTGTCCGTTCTATTTATGTACTTTGCCGAATCCTTACCATTCTTTACCTATATTTTACCTATCATTTATCTATTTCTTACCTGTTTAATACGTTCAAAAAGTGGGATATGATCGATCTATACCACGTCCTTACCTGTTACTTACCAATCAATGCCAAATTACTCAGGAGCAACTCAAAAAGCACAAGTGATCGCGCAAACTGCGACGGCAAAAAGTAACAGAGCATGGGTTCGGGAAAATCTTGAAGCCATCGAATCCGGCTTAACTCAGCATTCATATGAGTCCTATGTGCAAATGCTGAACAACGAATTTGATTTCAATATCAGTGTTTCGCTGTTCGGAAAATATTTAAGCGAAGCCAGGAAGAAGCGTCGTATTCGATCTACCACGACTCACGCATCATCCTGCTTGCCCAAATCTTCAACGAGCCCTGATCACGATATTCAAGATGAATGGAACGATACTGAAAAACTGATCGGTTACAGACTTGAGGAATGTATTCGCCCGTATGTCCAGGTGGTTGACGGCAACATAGTGCGAAATTTCAAAAAGGGTACGATTTATAACGCGGAGATTCGCAAGGCAATACAAAGACTCAGGAATGTTGTTGATCCTGACTAAATTCGGTTTATGATGTTCACGTGCTTCCGATTGGAAAATTGGCAGAATCGCCGGGGTAATCTCGGTTTAGAAGCATGAAAAGAGATTTAGCTAGACTGTAGCTACGGTTTTGGCTGAATGCTTATTTTTCACTTTTAAGAGATTCTGCTAATGAATAAAATCGCTGTTATCAATTTTTCCGGCAATGTCGGTAAATCCTCAATCGCCCATTATCTTTTAGCACCACGGCTCGACTGCAGTGTGGTCGCTATCGAAAGCATTAATGCAACAGAGAAAACTGAGATCACACTTCGTGGTAAGGAAAGTGAGGAACTTCAGAATGAACTGTTAATGAACGACGATATCGTCGTCGATGTGGGGGCATCCAATGTCGAAGATTTTATCGATAGCATTAGTCAGTTTGAGGGTGGTATCGACGAACTCGATGCTTTCGTAGTCCCTACGGTGCCGGTGAAGAAGCAACAACAGGATACCCTGGAAACAATAGAGCAATTGAATGAGTTAGGTGTGATGAAGGACAAAATCAAAGTTGTCCTGAACCAGTTTGAGTCAAAATCCGGCTCGCTGGAAAGCCAATACGCGAAGATATTTTCTGATCACTCAAAATTCAACAAATTCCAGTTATCCAAAGACGCATATCTTCCGAAACACCTATTTTTTGAAGCGTTTCAGCATGACAATCGTACATTTGATGAAGTATTAGAAGATGAAACCGATTATCGGCAGATGATTGCCGACACAGATGATCGCGATAAGAAAGTTCGCTATGCCAGGAAAATTGGCTTACAAAAATTAGCTCGCGGAATCAACAAAGACCTGGAACGGGTTTATTCGGTCTTGTTTGATGGTTGATCGCTTACTCAAGCCAGTTGATGAAAGCCATCCTCCGGAACAAAATTTCAATAGTCAGGTTCTTGAGGCAACGGTTTCAGAACTGCTTGGTGACATTAAGAATCTCGACAATGAGCTTCGCAACGTCGCTGATAAGATCGAGGCATTGGCCCCTTCCGTCGATGATATAGATAGGCGCTGGTTAGTAGGAAGATCCAGGGCGCTCAGCAATGAATTTGAAGGTGTTGTTACCAATGTCCTGAGTCAGAAGACGAAAGCGGCACTCGATTCTTATAGCGTAGACTTTCGCAAAGCAAGGGATGTTCTAACAACACAGTCACAGGAAAACGCCCGCAACGCCACCGTATATTTTATCGGGTGTATCAGTGTCAGCTTTATCTCTGGAATTGCCGGAGCCTGTATAGCCGCCTACTTTATAACGGGTGGCACTACCTAGCGCTGCTTCGATTCGTTGAGTTTACGTTTCATGATCGCCTGAATATAAGCAGGCACGCTATCTATTTTTCTATTCTTGTTTCTGATCTCTTCTCGAGTTTCAGAAATTGCAGCGAAGACCATTTCTCTGGGTGTTTTTTTCATGCTCGCTCTAAGCGAGTTTAGAGACTTGGTGTCGAGTTGGCGCACTGGCCCTATAATATCAACCGCTGCTGCCATCATGCCGTCAATGACTTCGTCGTTGTGGATGTAGGTCACTCTTTGCGTCTTGGTTTTCGCTTCTCCGACGACTTTAAATACTAGCTTGTAGTCCTTACGATCAGATGTTTCCTCCGCCGAGACGGACATATATAAGCCTTCTTTCGATAGTTCTGCACCATCTATGTTTTTGGCTATTGATTCCGCCATCCGCTTTCGCTTGCTTTTATGTGGTTGCTCAGGCTGATTGAATTCTCGAAGGAGATTTTCAATACGAATTTCACGACGAACTTTACCCGGTGTTTTTCCATACTGGGAGGTGAGATAAGTGTCGTATACACCATAGATCGCCCGCGATACTTTGTGTCGTATGGACATGCGTTGCACGAAATTCACGGGAATTCGTTTGCCAGCGATAAGGCTTTCCAATAAGTCGGTATGGAATGCAATCCTGGCTGTACCGAATCTTACCTTCCCTTGCTGGCGCTTATTTTTAGTGTCGTATATGTTCAGTATCCTGAAACGTCTCGTTTCCAGTTCATCATCACACCCGTGTTGATCGCCCTTTTGTAGTTCAAAACAAGCATTGAAATGTATTTCGGTGGAATACAATGAATGCAGTGCGTCTTTGATTTTGGTGAGATTGTCTTGTCCCGTACTCTGCCCCATTAGCTTTGCAGTTTTCGCCAGAGTGATTTGAAATGGTTTTTCCGGACTCCCGGCTAACTCCCACTGTCGATATAAGGCATAAAGAACATCGTGCGTATCTGTGTTGTACCGCTCCCCGTTCTTTGGTGGAATTATTTCGATATACGGATTAACAGCGGTCACATCAGCGCCGTTGGTGATAGTGAATGATTCGAGCTTCTTAACGGCGGTTTCTTTTAGCTGGGGATCACCAGAGCTAAGCGGTGGGAAAAATATTTTTGCGGACTTCTCTAGATTCAATTCTCCGTATCTTGTTTTGTCTTTAAAACACGTGATTTCATTTCCGCCCCACATCTGGAGTTGTTGCATTTACCGTATTCCCAATGCCTGTTGTTTAGTCTTGGTCGGGCAGTACCTTCGGCTACTACCCGAGTCTTCGTGTATCGTGACTTCAGCTACGTGGCTGTGTGACATCAGCTACGTGGCAGAAAAAGCCATTTAAAATAACCAGTTAGGTAATTTTCACCCGTTCTTTGGCTACGATTGCAGGTGGTTTTACCAGTGTCCCAGCGCCACAAACCACACTAATTGTCATTTTAAGCGATGTAATATATTACAATTATCACTTCAGACAACAGTTTATATGACGTTTCTGGCGCATCTGAGCGGGTTACGGACCATCGGCTATGGTTCAATTCCCCCTATGTGATTGATTATTCATTAGATTTACGGTTTTGTGCCGCCAGCTACGTGGTTCATTCACAGTAGTTGATGACCTGGGGTGCGGGTGTAGACGGATTTTTTTGGTGGGATCTTTTTGTAAATGCCAATCGCGGTTGGTTCTAAACCAAATAATGAACCTTAGTGATTAAACCTATGTTGCTATATACCTAGATGAACCTAAGATTCTCCCGTCTGCGAGACAGCGATAAGTAAATAGTCTCAAAGTAGTTTTTGATCACGTAGTACCGGGCGCTACGTGGTGTGTGACGTGAGCTTTGTGGATATCTATATTTCGTGACGTCAGCTACGTGGTTTTTTAGAGCCGTGCCACGAGCTACGTGTTCATTGACCGTAGCTACGTGGGTAACTCATGTTATTGACATTGGCTACGTGGAAAAGTAGCCAAGTGAGTCTATGCCTCTAACTGTAGATGAGAGCGCATGTTCTCAATCAATGATTGGAACGACTTATCGTCAATGTCGTCATACACGACAAACTGTCTTCGTAACCGACCTCCAATAAGACGAGCGCCTGAAAGCTCTGCTACCACCCTCCCCTCTTTGTTAGTGATTAATTCCTTGGTGCTGTCATCACTCTCCCCCATCAACTGCTTCAGCAATTTCTTGTAGGGCAGTTTCGTATCCCCCATTCGCTTCAATTGGGTTGACCATTTCTTTCTCTGTCCCGCGTCGGAGGCCCAAATGGTTCTGAAGGAACGAGTAGCGCGTTCAGTGATTCCCCAAGGGTCCGAACATTGATCGACGATGGCGTCATCCAGGTTAGCGAAACTTAGTTGATACGTTACCCACTGTCTTGACTTGGAGAAGATAACTCCGAGCTTTTCGTGGCTAAGATCAGGATGCCGGTTTTTATACGCTTCCAGTGCCTGAGCCTCCTCAAGCGGGCTTAGACCTTGATGGTTGGTGTTTTCAAAAATGGCGAGTTCATGTGCTTGCTGCTCACTGATCCCTTCAGCAACGATAGCTCTAACCTGGCTACCGATATTGATACAGGCTTGCCGTCTACGGGAACCATAGATCAGCTCAAAGCGATCACCCTTTGGCCGAACAAGGATCGGGATCTTCTGCCCTTCCTGCTTAATAGATTCGACCAGCTTGCAAAAGGATTTGTTTTCGTCAGATAGCCAGTGCTGGTGGCGATGGTTAATGTCTTTTGAAAAATCGACCAGATTAGGGTCTATCTTGCTGATATGAACGCCATCGGGCACTTCATCTGTATCCACAAGTTTTTGCAGCTCAACGGGGTTTAGTTTTTGGCTTAGCGTTGTGTTGCTTCCACGCTTGGCCTGGACTGGCGGTACTGGACCGCCACCATCGTCACTATCTAAGACCGCCGCTATTGCGCTTGGCTTACCCATGAGCCACCTCCCGTGTTTCTACAGTTGTTTGTGGGTTACTGATTGCTTCTATGTCTGCGATAACTTCTGAAAACAGCACGTCCAATTGTTCGAGCGCTCGCTTGCGTGTAGAGCTGCTGTTGATCGCGGAGCGTTCATCGTAAACAGTGTTTCCGTTTTTACCGGCATTGCTGATCTCGGTGAGATTTGCAAATGGTGCGTCATAGGTGCCGGGATAGATTGTTTTTATTAACTTCGCATGTTCTCGATGTGAGGTCTTGTTGTGCTCGTACTGCGAAACCATAAACCGACGTGCATGAATGTCCTGTGGCATGGAGTTTTTGATCCCTAAGAGATCACGGAGGTAATCACGCATCGTGTTCTCAAACCCGGTCGATGAACAGATATCATTCATTGACGGTGCGAGCGGTGTGATCAATAGGTTTGAAGCGATGGCCGAGCGTATGTTGGTGTAAGTGAGCGTTGGTGGCGTATCGATAATGACGACGTCATACCGATCCTTCAGGCGAATTATTTCGTTGCGGAAGGACCAGAATTTATTAACGACATCTATATTAGATTCGCCCTGGGTCTTTATCCCTTCAAGATCCATGATCGATGCCCCCTGACAACAAGGGACCAGGTCTAGACCCTCCATACCTGTCTGAACAATTCTTTGGTGAAAGCTGAGTTCCCTACGCATCATAAATGGTGCAACGGTGTCGTCAGCTTCAAAGCAAACATCCGGATTGACTGCCAGCAACAGTGATGTAGCGTTAGCCTGTGGATCAGTGTCAATAACCAACACTCTATTACCGTCGAGGACCAATCGCTGCGCCAGCAATACCGAGAACGTAGTTTTTGAGCAGCCCCCCTTGCCAGACATGACACCGATGATCGGTAACGCTGCTGATTGTCTGGGTGGGCTTATCTGTCGGCGAATAGCTTGAATAGAACTCCAGGTGTATTCGAGTCGTGTTCCTACCCGGACAGGCTCGATATGCAGAGCGCGTCTTGTCTGATCGAAAGTTTCCGGCTGACACCCGAGCAAGTGAATTGCAGCGAGTCGTGACCATGTGCGATCAAAACTCTTGAAGGTTTGCTCACCTCGTCGAGCAACCAATATCTTTTCAACCAAGTCTCGGCTTCGCTGGCCGAAGTAATCAAACGCGTCGAAGAGTTGCATAGACTTCTCCTGTATCATGTTAGCTACATAATGTTACGGAAATGACTCCAATGCAGTTGTGTCATTCGGGCAATATTTATGCAGCTGCACTGCCACCATGGTGGCCAAACCGGTCAATTCAGACTCAGATTCGTTATGCAGCTGCACCGCCACCATGGTGGCCATGCTGGTCATTTTCGACCCGGATTCGTTATGCAGCTACACCTCCACCATGGTGGCCACGTTGGTCAATTCAGGCTCGGATTTGTTAGGCAGCTGCACCGCCACCATGGTGGCCAAGCTGGTCAATTCCGACCCGGATTCGTTATGCAGCTACACCGCCACCATGGTGGCCACGCCGTTCAATTCAGACTCAGATTCGTTATGCAGTTGCATCGCCACCATGGTGGCCAAGCTAGTCAATTCAGACTCGGATTCGTTATGCAACTGCACCGCCACCATGGTGGCCATGC
>CAZQOI010000049.1:6312-16115 GCA_964594905.1 uncultured Granulosicoccaceae bacterium | reverse complement strand
CTGGTCATTTCCGACCCGGATTCGTTATGCAGCTACACCGCCACCATGGTGGCCATGCTGGTCATTTCCGACCCGGATTCGTTATGCAGCTACACCGCCACCATGGTGGCCACGCCGGTTAAATCAGACTCAGATTCGTTATGCAGTTGCACCGCCACCATGGTGGCCAACTCCTGGTCTCACGCTCTGAAATCGTTAGGCAACTGCATCGCCACCACGGTGGCCAACCGAGTAGACACATACCCTGAATCGTAATAGGGTTCAGGGGTCACCTTAGTGGCCACCCCGTTGCTGTTAACCTCCAGGCAGCTGCGCGGCCACCATGGTGGCCAACCGCTTAATAGAGCACCAGGAGCACCAGATCAAGTTCAGATCGTGCCATCGTGTTAAGCGCTACTAATCCCAAAAGAAGCTAAAAACTTTGCCACCGATGCAAACGGCAAAAAATAATGCATTGGATCGAACAATTATTGATTGAAGCGTTTAGTTGAAGTAAAGAACCAGATAAACACGAGGAAGCTGGAAACGTGCATCAGGATAACGGGATCGCGGTCGATCGAACCAACGGGGTAGGGGGACTCACTAAGGTCCGGCCAAAGCGACAATTACGCAAGCGCTATGAAATCTGCCTGGTCGAAGAGTTGCCCACTCACGATGACGTCCATCAGATCAGAACAGTGGTGGGCACCGGCTTTCAACAAAATGACGGTTCTATCAGGGCGGTTCTAAAGCCGGGACTCAGCATCAGCGGATCGTTGGATTTTATGCCGGTGTCAGACGACGCCTGAAATCCCGATTCTTACCGCGTGGATTGACGCGCGTGATTTATTTTTGAATCCGCATTTCTGAAAAATCTCAGACGCTTTGTTTCTGAGTGATCCGGTCTTGTAGCCGGAAGCCTTTGCTGCTTCATCGTAGCTCTCTGTTCCGACGATCTTCAGAAACAAACTCGTCTCTGCTTCACTTAACGCACTTAGCGTTTCATCGGTTGCTGCGATGGCGAGGTTAGAGATGTTTTGCGGCAAATGTTTAGTGTCTATCCAGATGCGCTCTGGATCATCCTTCTCTTTTGAAATCGTCGTATCAATAATCTCTTTGAGCTCGCTGACACTGTATTTGTAGGAGTTAACCACTGCATTACATTCGTCTCTATAAGCGGCGTTAACGATTGGCTCCGACACGAATGGTGTGTAGACGAAAGAGGGCAGGGCGTTTTCTTTTGCACCGCGTACCGCGTTAATTCCATTCAAACCATCAATCCAGGCCGGGTTGCCGACGTCAGACCAGATCGGTGCGAGATCCGTTATCAGCGCATCTGCGTCCCGGTAATGATCGAAGATCACTCTCGCCCATCCATCAGCGTCATGCACCTTATCAATGTAGGTCAAATCTGCTTCCAGAGCGTCGTCCCATTCGGGAAAAGGAGCATTGGCGACGATTAAATAGTTGAGTGTCATTTAAAAATAGGTTATTAATGTTACTTGTCATTTTATGACCCTATAAAATGACACAGATCATTATAGTAGACAGAACTGATGATCTGCTGTGTAGGGGCTGAATTTGTAACCCAGGCCCGAAAAAGTATACACGAACCGCGTATCACAGAATGAAGAGCGAAGCAGAAGAAAGAATCAAGACGAAGTTACGCCGGGAGTTGGGTGTCATTTCTGTATTTCTGGATGACCCGGAAGTGATCGAGGTCATGGCGAACCCGGACGGTGCAATCTGGGTTGAGAGGATGGGGAAGGGGTGTACCAAAGACGCCGAAATATCACCCAGCCAGTCTCGTTCAATCATCAACACCTTATCGAGCTTCCTAGATACCGCCACTACCATCGACTCCCCGATACTCGAAGGCGAATTGCCCTTGGACGGTTCGCGCTTTGAGGGGTGTGTACCTCCGGTGGTGGTGAATCCTAGTTTTGCTATTCGCAAACGAGCCTCCTCGGTCTTCACGTTAGAGCAGTACATTGAAGACTCGATCATGACTCGCGATCAGGTAGAGCTGATCGAACGAGGTGTCAGGGAACGCAAGAATGTCATTATTTCTGGTGGTACTGGTTCCGGTAAGACGACACTGACCAATGCCATCATTCAGTCAATCACCGATATCAATCCACACGATCGAATTGTCACGATTGAAGACACTTACGAGATTCAATGTGCGGCTGAGAATACTGTTCAGCTGCACTCTACAAGTGTTGTGGATATGCAGCACCTTCTTAAAGCGACCATGCGCCTTCGTCCCGACCGAATCATCGTAGGTGAGGTTAGAGGTAGCGAAGCACTCGCTTTACTAAAAGCATGGAACACGGGTCACCCTGGTGGAGTAGCAACACTTCACGCGAATAGCCCGGCTGGTGCTTTAACTCGTCTCCATCATTTAACAGCCGAAGGTGTCGCGAGCTCCGATCACGTACCGGAGTTGATCGCTGAGGCCGTCGATATCGTTATTCAAATTGCGAAAACTCCTGCAGGCAGAAAGGTTACGGGAATTTGCGAAGTCCATTCATTTGAAAATGGGAGCTACAACTTCACCCAGTTATGAGACTGCATGTGCTCATGGCTGATTTTCCGCAACTAACTAAAGGAAACCTTAAACATGCAAACTTTAGCAAAGAGAGTCACACCATCGCATATGTTGCTGATGGCGGTCGTTGCATTTGGCGGGGTAGTCAGTGCCGGCGGTGGTGCGATGCCGTGGGATGCCGGACTTCAGGCACTAACCCAAAATATCTCAGGACCGTTCGCAGGATTTGTTGCGCTGATGGCGGTCGTTATCAGTGGCGCGGTATTGATATTTGGTGGTGAATTACAGGCGTTCGGTCGAACGATGTTCTTCGTCATATTAGTGGCCGGTCTCATCCTGGGTGCGGCACAGATCATCGCGTTAGTGGGTGGAGGTGCAGCGGGTGCCGCGCTACCCATTGACCTTGTTGGCGCAGGAAGCTGAGCAATGGCGGGCTTGCGCGAGAATGACATACATCAAAGTTTGGTTAGACCTCAACTGATCTTGGGTGCAGAGCGTGAGCTCGCTCTTTTAGCGGTAATGATATCGGCGTTCATCGCCTACTGTGCATATCTGGCATTTAACTTACTGCTCGGCATCGTGGCGTTTGTCATGTGGACCGTCATGATCAGTATGTTGCGGCGAATGTCGAAAGCCGACCCGATGATGTTTGGCAATTATCGGCGTCACATTCGATACAAGGCGCACTACTTAGGGCATTCCACGCCGTTCAGGTTGAACAATGCTAAAACTTAAAGCCTTTAGAAGTCAGGCTAAAGGTTTAACAGACTTTCTACAGCCTGCCTGCATGTTAGATGAATATACGTTACTGCTGAAAAGTGGCGCGTTAATGACAGCATTTGCATACTCGGGCCGTGATGTCGAGTCTTCGACCGAAGACGAAATCAACGCTCTGGCGTACGCATCAGATCATGTGTTGAGTCAAATCGGTAGTGGCTGGTGTTCCTATCACGATGCCTGCCGACTTGAGACATCTGCCTACTTACAAAATACCCGTCCAGAAGACTTTCCTGATCCAGTGACACAAGCGATTGAGCTTGAACGTATCGATCACTTCCAGGCTAAAGACACGGTTTACGAGAACTACTATGTCCTGACTCTTATTTGGATGCCTCCGTCACTGGCGGCAAACAAAGTTCAGGAAATGATGCACTCAACGGATGGGGAAAAAGCGGTAGTGACGGCGGCAGATAGGAATCTGGCTTTCTTCAATACCTCGGTTACCAACATAGTTGAACAGCTTGGTAACCAGCTCGCGATACGAAGGCTCGGCGAGTATCAAATGAATGTTGATGGGGAATCAGTCATCTGTCACGAATTGCTGGAGCATTTGAACTTCGCAATTGTCGGCAGAAATCACGCTATCGCGTTACCTGATCGTGCCATGTACATAGATAGTGTTGTCGGGGGCTATGACATGTACTCAGGCGTTGTACCCAAAGTGGACAGCAACTACATCGCGGTCGTATCAATCGACGGCTTCCCTGCAAAGAGCTACCCGACGATGCTGCAAGGGCTTGATGAGCTCGCGATCCAGTATCGATGGTCGAATCGCTTTGTCTACCTCGATGCTATCGAAGCGGAAGGGGAGATATCAAAGTACCGAAGGAAGTGGGAACAGAAGAAGCGCGGATGGAAAGACCAGATAATGGAGTCTCAAAAAGGTCCGGTCAATCGCGATGCTGAACGAATGGCGGACGATACGGAAGAGGCAAGCTCGGAAGCTGCCAGTAGTTCGATTGTGTACGGTTACTACACCTCCGTGGTTGTACTGTTTGATACCGATGCGATTCGATTGGAAGAAAACGCATCTAACTTCAGACGAATAATAAACAATCGCGGGTTCAGCGCACGAGTCGAACAGATCAACACCGTTGAAGCATGGATCGGATCCATACCAGGACATGTGGAGTTCAATCTCAGACGGCCAATGATCTCTACCAAGAACCTGTCGGACATGTTGCCGCTCACCTCAATTTGGGCTGGCACGGATACACACGAATGTCCACTCTACCCGGAGAATTCCCCGCCATTAATGCAAGTAGAAGCCAGAGGCTCTACGCCATTTCGTTTCTCCACTCACATTGGTGATGTCGGGCACACCGCAATCCTGGGTCCTACCGGGGCCGGTAAGTCGACACTTCTGTGTACGTTAATGGCGCAGCATCGTCGCTATCCCGGCTCAACCATCTTTGCTTTTGATAAAGACTACTCGATGTATGCACTGTGCAAGGGTGCAGGCGGTACGCACTACGATATTGGCAATGATGATCAGGATGTCTCGTTCTGTCCTCTGCACAATATCGACAGTGACTCTGACCTCAACTGGCGTTGTGAATGGATAGAGACACTTTGCGAGCTTCAGAAGGTGACACTCACTCCAAAAGAGCGAAAGCTGATACATCAGGCAATGGTCGACTTAAGGGAATCTCCCACAAGATCACTGACGGAGTTCATCGCGACCATTCAAAGTATCGAGATACGCGAAGCACTCGAATACTACTCGATCACGGGCAGCATGAATGAGTTGCTTGATTCTGAATCCGATTCTCTAAATGAAGATAGTACGTTCACGGTATTTGAAATCAAGGAGTTGATGGAAAAGGGTGAAAAGGCGGTGATACCCGTACTGACTTACGTTTTCCATCGGATCGAAAAGATGCTCAAAGGCCAGCCAGCCTTGTTGGTCATTGACGAAGCGTGGATCGCGTTGGGCCATCCAGCCTTTAAAGACAAACTGCGCGAATGGCTAAAGGTGCTTCGTAAAGCAAATTGCTCTGTCATTCTGGCAACGCAGTCTCTCTCTGACCTGGGTATGAGCGGCATTGCTGATGTCGTCGTTGAATCTTGTTTAACGACGATACTTTTGCCCAATACACGAGCTAAAGAAGTCGCCTTTGAAGAAATCTATAAAAACTACTACGGGCTGAACGATGCCCAGATCAGCTTGATAGCGACGGCAAGAATGAAGCGGGACTATTACTACCTCTCAGATAGAGGAAGAAGAATGTTTGATCTCGCTCTTGGACCCAGAACGCTCGCATTCACCGGCATAGCGGGAGTGGCTGGAAAACAACGTGTTGACGATTTTATTTTACGTGAGGGAGAGGACAAATGGGTATCAAAGTGGTTAGAAGCGCACTCTTAACCGTCGTTATCGGATGGGGCGTCTCGGGCAAGGCAATGGCGGGAGCTGCGATTGGTGCTACTGAACCAACACAGCTCTTAAATAATATTCAGCTAGTCATCAGCTACGTAGAGCAGGTGACAACAGCCGCAGAGAACGTCGAACAGCGTATTCAAGAAGCTGAGAACAGAGTTCGAGGGGTTCTTGAGGCCCCGTATCAAATCAAACAACGATTAGATGACGTGCGAGATACGGTGAGAGATGGTTTGGGTCTAGCGTATTCGCTGCAGAATCTCGATCAGGTTTTTCTTGATCGGTATAAAGACTTTGACGACTTTATGCAGGGCTATAACCGCATAGGTTTCTCACAGGACATTCGTACCTGGACTCAAACGACTGAGGATTCGATCAAAAATGCCCTGGAGGCCGCAGGCATCCAGATGGAATCTCTTGAAGACGAAGAAACCATCATGAATCAGCTATACGCGAAAGCGCAAACGACAAGAGGTCGTGAGCAGTCGCTATCACTAGCTAACGAAATATCTGCAATGAACACGCGCCAAATGCAGTCCTTACGACAACTCGTAGCAACCGACATGCAGATTAAGGCCGCGTACTTTCAACAACAAACCGCCATGACGAAAGCGACCGAAGCGGCATCAGGGGAGTTTTATCAGCCGACACTAACGCCTGACTTGTGGCGTCCTGTGCTTGATAACAGTCAGACGCACGGATTCAATCAGCCCGGGCCTGCTGGAGCCGGGGGTGGTCAGATGTGGAGACTTAATCCCTAATGTTGTTCCGCCCGATCATATGGTTATCGCTACTGGCAACGATCCTGGTCACATCGATTGATCCTGCGTTCGCTCAAATACCCGACAACGCATTGGATGACATTCTTGACCAGTTCAAGCAGAACTTGCCTGCCGGACGTGTCGTCAAGAACTACGCGCAGACGTTATTTTATTCGTTGTTGCTCATTGAGTTTGTCTATACCGCGTCGCAGTTGATCTTCAGCGGCAGTGATCTTGGCGCGTTTGGTAAGTATCTGATGAGCAGGGTATTCATTATGGGTCTCGCCGTGTTGATCTTTAACTCTGGTGATCTCATCGCACTCATTATTCGCAATACGATAGATACCGTTGCGACCAATGTCGGAGGCGTTGAACCAAACCCGGCCAACATCATTGAGCGTGGGGTCAGCCTGTCAGCAACACTTGCAGATGATGTCAGTTGGTGGAATGCCACCAAGGCCGTCCCTATCCTGATAGCCGGAATCGTCATGTCAATTATCTTCGCAATGATTGCAGCAAACATGGTCGTGGTTCTCGCTGAAATATACATTCTTACCGTGGTCGGTGCGTTCCTGCTTGGCTTTATGGGAGCGGCGATTACGCGTGACTACGCGATTGGGTACTTCCGATACACCATCGCGGTGAGCTTCAAGCTGCTGATCATGCAAGTGATTGTCGGTCTCGGTTTTACCGTTATGGATGGATGGTTAAACGGCTTAGGGGCAGGGCAAATAACAGGTACAGGCATGTTTGCGTTAGTTAGCACAGCAGTGGTTTTCGCGACACTGACTAACACGCTGCCCAATGCAGCACGCGATCTAATAAACGGTACGTCGTCCGGATCATTCGGTGGTGTAGGCGGTGCCGTAGGTCAAATGTCGTCGACCGCGAACTCCATGAGACAGGCGGCAGGAGCCATGTCGTCCACCGCAGTAAGTATGACCAAGACCGCTGGCAGCATGGGAATGGCAGCACAAGCCGCGAGCAAAATGGCCAAGAGTGGTGGTGCGACTGGAGCTGCCGTCATGTCAGGGGCCGCAGCCAACATAGCAAAGGCGACCGGACAGGAGATTGGTAAGTCCATCCGTGGTGTAAACGGGCCAGTGGCCGCACGGCAAAGCATGGCTCAACGCGTGAATCGTAACCTAACAAAACAGGCAAACAAATGAATACGACGACAGCCGGAGGGTGGTTCGGCAGGAAAAACAAAGTTCTGGATCAGTCGGTTGAAGACGGCGGCAATAAGAAGACTAAAAAAGCCAATCCCTATCTGGATGCGCGGCGTGAGTGGAATGCGCAATTCGGCAGGCAGGTGGCTGAGAGGAACTCATGGCGCATGGTCGCTCTCTTTGCGTTGTTGCTCGCGTTGTTATCCCTTGGCGGTCTACTGACCCTGGGTGCTTCTACCAAAGTGGTTCCCTATGTCGCTGTCATCGACGAGCTCGGTAATCCCATTGCTCAAGGCTCGGCAACGTCGACGGGTGTCGCAGACCCTCGGGTGATAAGAGCGGTAATCGGGGATTTCTTTAATAACTTTCGGTCAGTCACAACCGATGGCTACGCACAGAAAGAGAGGATACGGCGCGTTTATGCGTTGCTGAGTATTGCAGACCCGTCCTATCGCGTGATGAATGAGCATTTTCAAAACGAAGAATGGGACCCGTTCGTTCGTGCAAAGGAAAAGACGGTAAGCATTGAGTTGTCTTCGATTTTGGAACTTTCAAGTAACACCTACCAGGTTGAGTGGAGTGAGATCGAGAGGAACCGAACGGGTGAGGTGTTAAATCGGCACGAGTATCAAGCGGCTCTGACTATCAAACAGGCTGACGAGTTATCCGGTACAGCGCTGTTAGAAAATCCGCTTGGTCTCTACGTCACACATATTTCATGGACTAAGCGAATATGAAGAAACAGTTTTTTAGCCTGCTTCTGCTCTTTCCCATTAGCGGGTTAACTCAAAATGGCACACCCCCACAGGTGTCGTGGGTGGTTCCATCGATAGAGAGTAGTGCTCCGTTCTTCTCAGCGGAACCAAGCTACAACGACAATGAGCAGAGAGCGCTCGATGTAAATCGGCGGATACTTGAAAGGGAGTTACCCTCGCGTGCTTCCGAAACAGGAGGCGCGGTTGAGTTTGTCTATGGACAAGGTATGCCAGTGGTGATCTGTAGTCCACTACGACTGTGCGATATCGCCCTGGAAGTTGGGGAGAATGTTAAAGACGTGATGATCGGTGATAACCGTTGGAATGTTCAGCCATCGCTTTCCGGAGAATCTCCAAATCACCAAATACATGCGATTGTAAAGCCAAGTGATGTAGGACTGGTCACCTCGCTGATGATCGCGACTGATCGTCGTGTGTATAACGTCACGCTCAAGTCCTCCGCGGACAAGTACATGCCTCAAGTATCGTTTACTTATCCCTCGTCCAGTACCAGTCGAGCCTGGAGTTCGTTCATTGACCAGCAAGAAAGTCTGGCTGTAGCAATGAAGGAAGAGGCAATGATGATCAAAGCGGCGTCTGCAAAAGAGGAAGCCGAACAGATCAAGAGAAATAATGTACCACCGAGACTCGGCGTCGATATTGACAACATCAGTTTCGATTACAAGATCAAGGGCAATGCACCATGGCGTCCGCTTCGAGTCTTCGATGACGGTATTCATACTTATATCGAGTTGCCGGATTCGGCGCTATCGGACGACATCCCGGTATTACTTGTTTCAACAACAGTCGGTAAGTCTAATGAAATCGTGAATTATCGATTTAAAGACAATCGATATGTGGTTGATGGTTTGGCCCGAAAGATCACTTTAGTACGCGATCTTGGCAATCGACAACAGCGCGTCACCATTACGAGGAATAGATGATTATGTATAAACCCATAGCAATAAGCGTTGCGTTAACAGTTTTAACCTCATGTGGCGGCGGCTCGGGCGGTGGTAACCCCGAAACAGGTTCGATTGCGAACATCAATCCTGGTTTTTGTTCAGTTCAAAGTGATTACTTCAGTGAGCTGGCGGGTACTCGTACTGGCCTGCTCAGAGAGGCTGTGCTCGCCACAGACGCGATCGATTCTTTTTGTGAATTCGATGTCGAGCTTGTTTTCAATAACGATCCTAACCCGACTAGAAATTGTGAGATAACCGGGCAGTTGAGTTACGTCGGAACTCAATTGGTAGTGGATGCAGGAAACACCGTTTCGTGCGAAAGCGCCAGTGACGTCATGATCCGGATTAGCCAGAGTGTCGCGGTAGTACAGGTCAACCCAACTCCGATAGAGCCACCTCTCGATATTTTGCTTTTCGTCGAAGCCCCCAATCCTGTTGATACCGGCGTCAGGGTGCCGTTCAT
>CAZQOI010000049.1:3533-6212 GCA_964594905.1 uncultured Granulosicoccaceae bacterium | reverse complement strand
AGCGCCAAAGGCAATTTCATTGGTGGAGAATAAACAGGTAGTACCGGACTATGACACGCTCGATAAATCTGCCGGTGTATGGATAGATCTTGAAGAAGCGCTGAAAGAGCAAGACGAAAATGCGCTAACAACACCACAGCTTTATCAATCCGTCCCAAATAATTTATTAAAGCGAAACCTGGATCTGTTCATCGAGGGTCTGCCATCAGAGTTTAAAATTTCTGCAGTCACACAGCGTTTCCACGGGGAGAGTGAATCGGACTATCGGTCCCGTCTTATGGGCCACATAGAAGATGCTATGCACTTCATTAAAACAGGTGCATTTGCCTATGATTCAACGCTCACGGTAAGCGCTAATGAGTGATCTGCTGACGGGTGATATACCCAAGTCGCCGGCCTCCGCTAGCAAAAGTACCGGTGTAACGCACTTAAATAAAAAGCCGTTGGTATTGATTGTCGGCACGGTGGCAGTGTTGATGGCAGTAGCCGGTTTTGCTTTGCAGAAGATGGCAGCACGGCAGAACAAAGAAGTTGAACAAAGCGCGGAGGGCTATCAGGCCATCACTCAAGATACCTTCGTAGAAAAGTATCTGTTGGATCGCGGTGACGGTGTTATCGAAGCGAAGCCTGAGCCAAAGTTTGAACCCTTGCCTCCTGCATTTCTTTCAGAGCCAAAGGACAGTGATTTACAGAAAGTCTCTATCAACCCGAAGCAGCGGCCTGAGCCAGTAGCACCACCGCCGCGTGAGTGTGGATCGCCAGAAGACTGCGCATTGCTTGCCAAAATTACCCAGCAAGCAAGTGAGGCAATCATTCACGAACGTATCAGACTACAACAATTGAGACGTACCCAACTCGAAACCGCCGTCACTGGTTCGATGCGTGTGAATTTTAATCGCAGTGGTGATCCTGAGACGGGCATCTGTGAAGGCGCAGAGTGCCGTGAAAAGGAAGAGGCGACCACGCCAGAAGATCCAGCGACTGCTGCAGGCAATCTTATAAGAACCAGAGGCACTGCCAATCTCGATAACATGCTGTCGCTACTGAACAGCAGGATAAGTAGTGCCGGTAACGCGGCCAGTCCAGCGGCGGCTCTACCGACAGGTGGGCGCAGTCCCATTGAATCTCTGAACCGGTTAGTACAACCGGGATCAGGAATCATTCCAGCCAACCCAGGTGTAGGAGCTCTACCGGGCGGTCTGGGAGTAGCAAACGCGAATCGCCAGACAGAATTTTTATCAGGACAGGGACAGGAGGAGAGCGACTATCTCGAAGAGTCGTTGCAGGATCCACGATCAGCAACGGAGCTTAAAGCCGGCACGGTGATCAGGGCGTCTCTGTTAACGGGTATCAATAGTGACCTGCCGGGGCAAATCATCGCCCAGGTGACTCGCAACATTTGGGATACCGTTAGTGGTGAGTACATTCTGATTCCGCAGGGTGCTCGTCTGATCGGTCGGTATGACAGCGGGATTAGTTTCGGCCAGAAACGATTATTGGTGGCATGGAGCCGGATCATCTACCCGAATGGTCAGTCACTTCGACTGAACGGGATGCAGGGCTACGATCAAGCCGGACAATCCGGTTTCAAAGATCGTGTAAATAATCACTATGGAAAGGTGTTTGGCAGCGCACTTCTCTTTTCTGTTGTCTCAGCTGGTGTCTCTAAGGTGGACGACAATACCGATAGAGATCCAAGTGTCTTTAGTACGGAATCGGCCTTTAGAGAGGAAATGGCAAAGCAGATATCGAGACTCAGTAATAAATATCTCGATGCTGCGTTAAACATCGCGCCAACCCTGAACATTCGACAGGGCTATGTCATGAACGTGATGGTAGACAAGGATATTGTGTTACCACCGTATGAACAGATGCACCGACAGTTCGTGCCTCGTTACTTTCCGAAGGGAGATAACGAATAGTGCGAAACCTTCCTTTTTTCACATCGGCTCTAATCGCGTTCCTGTTCGGCTACGTTGCGTTATGTGCAGCTCATCTGTACGCGTTGCAAGTCACTCAGCAAGCGCTGAGTATCAGTTCACCCTGGTCCTCAATACCTCACGCATTCGGCTGGATCAAAACTCACCCGGATGTCTTCTTGAAGTGGAGTAGCGTGCTCGGCATTGGTTTGGGGATCAGTTTCTTCGCCTTTGGTGTGACGTTCCATCGTCTTAGGGCCAATAAGCCCGTGATGGATATGCACGGTAGCGCGCGCTTTGCAAAAGAGTCAGAAGTTGAAGCACTTGGATTACTGAACAACAAAGGTGTGTTCGTTGGCGGATACGAAGGCAACTATCTACGTCACGATGGTGGAGAGCATATTCAAGTAGTCGCCCCGACCAGAGCCGGAAAGGGCGTATCGATAGTGATACCGACTCTATTGACATGGCCTGAATCCGCTTTGATCACTGATATCAAAGGAGAGCTCTGGGAACTCACCAGTGGTTGGCGAAAGGTGCACGCTAAAAACAAGTGCTACAAACTCGATTTTGGTGATCTGGAAAGCGCTCAATTCAACGTACTCGATACCATGTCGATTGGCACACCTCGGGAATTATCAGACGCACAGAACATCGCGTCGATACTGGTTGACCCGGATGGTAAGGGAATGGATGGTCGCGACGGACACTGGCGTAAGGCGGCACATGCGTTGATATCAGGAATCATCGTCTACGCCGT
>CAZQOI010000049.1:0-3433 GCA_964594905.1 uncultured Granulosicoccaceae bacterium | reverse complement strand
AAAGCGCGGTTACTGCCGGTGATCCGGTTGTTGTTGACAGTGATCGTGCGGACTTTAACCAGAGATCTGGATTTTAAAGAGGGCAGAGCGGTGAGTGCTCACTCAAGGCGATTGCTGTTGATGCTCGATGAGTTTCCAGCACTCGGCAAACTCGATGTCATGACTGACACGCTCGCCTACATGTCCAGTTACGGACTCAAGACCATGATGATCATTCAGAACTACAACCAGCTCTGGAGTATGTACGGTCGCAACGAGTCACTAACAGCCAATTGCCACGTCAGGGTGGTGTTTGCTCCAAATATTATTGAGACGGCCCGTGAGGTGTCGTCGATGACCGGACAGAAGACGGTGGTTAAACGCGAAAAGCACGGTGACACAAAAATAAAAGTACTGGCCCCACTGGATGACAAGTTCAACGAAGTGGGACGTCCGCTGATGACTGCCGAAGAGGTGATGCGACTCAAAAGTGCTGAGAAGCAAGGCAACACCATTTCGGCACCCGGGGAGCTGTTGGTTTTTGTCGCCGGCAACCATGTGATCCGTGGGACTCAGCCGCTTTACTTTCAAGACAAATATTTGAACGCGAGGGCGAAAGTTGGAAACGCTGCATAAGTGTGTCAGAGCGTGTTGCGTATCGCTGGGGGCAACCACCGTTGCGTTCACAATGGTTGCAGTTGTTGCAGTCTGGGACGGATATCGATTCAACGCGACGACATCAGCACCCGTCGGCGTTTGGAAGATTTCAGAGCAGCGTCCTGGGAATGTGAGTGTCGGTCAGTACGTATTGATCTGTCCTCCGCAGCACGAAGTTTTAAATAGTCTTATCCGCCAGGGCAGGATGTTTAAAGGCAAGTGTGAGAGCGGGACTGTTCCGTTTATCAAAGAGGTGGTGGCGAAGGGAGAGGGGAGCTTCAGAGTAGAGATTGACGGTGTGTATATCGACGATAAGCTAATCGATTCCACAGAACCGTACCCTTGGGAAAACTTGATACCAGCACAGGCATCGGTCATCCGACCAGATGAATTTGTGGCTATTCAGACAATGCATCCGGGATCAATCGATTCGCGGTATTTCGGACCAATGCGCGTAAGCGATGTGATAGGAGTGATCGAGCCGAAATGGATATTTTGATATCCAACAGAGCGGAGCGGTTGTCGTGGCAACCGATCAGCACGGTCTTCTTAGTAGCTGCGATTGGTTTTATTGCCTGCCAGTTTAAGGAAACCTATGTTTTAGCATCTCTCGTTGTTGTAGCGTGGGGTGTAACACGCTCTCGGTGGACAGCCTACGGCTTTTTAATCGTCTATTCGCTCGCGTCCACCTGGGTCGTGGTTCCGGCAATTGTAGATTACCTGCAATGGCACCCTGCCAAAGCATCGCTATTTTGGGCGGTCGCGTTACCGACCACTGTATTGCCGTGGCTTTTGCTGCATCGCAGCGACACTAAACTGATAGAAGTACGACTGGCGATACTATTGTGCTTGTCGTTTCTCCCGCCGATTGGCTTTGTTCAATTCGCCTCACCTTTCGTTGGTACAAGTTTACTGCTTGCCGGTGAGGGGTGGATGTCGATATTAGCGGGAGTATTAATGTGTGGCGCGTTCATTCGCTTATACAACAGCAGGATGAAGTTTCTGATAGTCCCACTGGCGGGATGCGTGTTGTTATCCAATTTGTTTTTAACCGAGTCAAAGCAGATACCCGGCTGGAGATCGGTAGACACAGCGGTAAAAGTTGGAGGGCTGCAGCACACCATCGAAGGATCACTGGCCGCACTCGGTGAAGCCAAAAAGGTTGCCCGACAGGAAAAGCCCTCTGTTGTCGTGTTAGGTGAATCAACCGGCGGATACAGCGTAAGCGCTTCTGAAATGATGCTCGGTTCCGTGCTGAAACATACCGTGGTCGTGGCTGGTGGCAGAGTAGACAACAAGCAAGCGCTATTTGTCTGGAGTAAGGATGGCAGCGCGAATGTATACCATCAACGTCTACGACCGGTATTGCTAGAGCACATGGACGGCGATGCCCACGGCAATAAAACAGTCGTGATAGACGGTTTAAAGGTAGCTCCCCTGATCTGTTATGAGGGTGCGGTGCCATACACCATCGTATCGGCTTTAACAAAGCGTCCAGAGGCACTCCTCTCTATAGCGAATTTTAGTTTTTCCAGAAACGATGCATATTTCGAGCGGGTTCTACGGGCTCACATGGGTGCCTGGGGGCAGATATTCGACTTACCTACTGTGATCGCTGTTAACAGCCGGAGCATTCGCAATGTCTGAGCTTGGTGTTTTCATGGAGACCTGTAGCGTCGGAGTTCATCCGAGCACTGTGGCAGAGGTCGTTGAATACGTCGGACCAACAGATCTTAACCTGCTACGAATATTGACGCCGGGGGGTGATGTTCTCACGGCATCTGTTGACGGTAAAAACGATGGCGTTGCTAAGGCGATAAAGGAGTTAGAGAAAGGCTCATCGGTGAGTGTTGGTGTGATGCAAGTCAGTAGTGATTATTGGCTCGAATACGATGTAAACGTATTCGATATGTGGGAGCCGTGTACCAATATCACGGTTGGCACAACCATATTGGCGAAAGAGTACGTGTCAGCACTCGAGCGTACCGGCAGAAAACACGAGGCATTCAAGATCGCAATACAGAATTACCTTGAGGAAAATCTGTACACGAACGCGAGTAGTGCCGTTGAAGAAATGTTTAAGCCGACCAGGAGGCCAATAAACCTTGAATATGAAAAGGAACATTGGAGCTCTGAAATGGTGGTGTCCGGTTTCGTCGCTCGAACACAGGACTTCTCTAACTACGAATTTGATGGTGAGAATAATGATTTTTAGAGCGTTGGTACTCTCGTATGGATTGGTCTCGCTGAGTTCTGCGAGTGACTGTTTTCCTCCTGATGTCAGAGCAGGTGTGACACTTGAGGGTGACAATGTGACATTTGAAATTGTGGATGTAGAAGCATGTTGGGTGAAGGCAGTGGTTTGTAGCAAGGGCCATTGCAGGCCCGATTACTACTG
Organism: uncultured Granulosicoccaceae bacterium; assembly: GCA_964594905.1. GTDB lineage: Bacteria > Pseudomonadota > Gammaproteobacteria > Granulosicoccales > Granulosicoccaceae > Granulosicoccus. Next base: position 399 of record CAZQOI010000049.1, on the reverse strand, counting down.
GCTTCATGCGTCAAAAATCGAACTTTTTAAGGGTGGAAAAATAGAATGAATGCTGAAGTCGCACTAAAGCCGGAAACAGACGTTGCACAAGCACACGCTTACGAAACAACAGCGGTTGTCCTTTGGTTCAATCCGATTAAAGGCTATGGGTTTCTACAGGACGATAAGACAGAAGAAAAGCTCTTTGTTCATCATTCAAACATCCTGATGAACGGGTTTAAGTATCTCAATGATGGACAGAATGTCGAGTGTTTAGCCGTGCTGACGGAGAAAGGTTGGAACGGGATGAATGTAAAGGTGATCGAGGAATAATCCTTAAATAAATAATCTCACTGTCTGCGCAAAATTGAAGAACGACAGTCTTATTGGAGCATTGAAATTATGAATAGTCGTTTTTCA
>CAZQOI010000048.1:6954-23656 GCA_964594905.1 uncultured Granulosicoccaceae bacterium | reverse complement strand
ATTTAGCTGTGGTTGCCACTATGGCAAGGCGTATTGGTGTGCTGCAAGCTGGGCAGTTGGTAGAAGAGGGGGAGAGTCGCGAGTTGTTTAATAATCCAAAGACTGATTACACGCGGATGCTTATTGACTCTGCTCCGCGGTTATAACTTACCAAGCTGAGCGTATATGCGTTGGATCTTATGTGCCAAGGTGGCAAGTTTGGCTATGGGCAAACGCTGTCAGGGAATTAAGATTCTGCAGAAAAATAAAAAAACAGCCAAGACGTTAGTTACTTTTCAAGATCGGGCCGACGTGTTATTCAACTTATGGTGTGAAAGGCCGTAAGACAGGAACGTTATAAGGGCCTGAGAATGGTTACGTTTTTAATATCGAGCAAACCGCACAGTGATAGTTTTACATAGAAACTACTTTGCATATTGAAAATAATTTTTCGGTTTCAAATTGTTAGTTTTTTGTACATCGAATTCAAAGGTGTTTTTTCCCTTAATTCAACATGTTGCTGAATTTGAATCAATCAATGATATGCAATTGATTCATCTAACAGTCTTTTCGACTAGTTTTGCCAACTTATATTGTTAGAACTTTATACCAATCAAGAATTTGACAAATGCTCCAAATTGTCTGACTCTGCATTCGCGGTATTTCATTAAAACAATAATCAGCAAAGGAGATGAAGACATATGCCAGAATCTGGTGGCTCACAAGAACAGATGGATTACGAAACCGATTTTGAAATGGGGCAGGACAATATCCGTCCACTTGGCCTCGATATACATAACCCAGTTTTTTTAATTTCAAGTGTTGTTATTGGCGCATTCGTGCTGATATCACTGGCTAATCAGGAAGCCTCTGCAGAATTCTTCGGTTGGTTACGTCCTTGGCTTACCAGTACCTTTGATTGGTTTCTCGTGTTGTCAGTTGATGCAATAACAATTTTTTGTTTGGCCTTAATATTCTTACCTGTGGGTTCTGTGCGAATCGGTGGAAAAGACGCAAAACCTGACTATTCATATGCTGGCTGGATAGCCATGATGTTTGCAGCAGGCATTGGAATAGGGCTTTTATTCTTTGGTGTACTGGAACCTGTTTACTACAACTTTGCAGAAGGCGGGAATGCAAGCCCATTGGGTATCGATATAACTCAACCTGGAAACGAGTACGCCGGTGTTGTGGGTACTATTCATCACTGGGGACTGGAGGGTTGGGCAGTTTATGCAGCTGTTGGTTTGAGTTTGGCGATATTCTGTTACAACCTGAAATTGCCGTTAACGCTTCGTTCCGCTTTCTATCCTATATTGGGAGAAAAAGTTTGGGGTTGGTGGGGTCATGCCATAGACACGCTTGCTGTTTTTGCGACTCTTTTTGGATTAACGACCTCTCTAGGCTTGGGGGCGCAACAGGTTGCCGCAGGACTTAACGAGGTTGCTGGTATAGAGCCGTCGGATACGGTAACAGTAGTTCTGATTATAGGCATCACACTCATTGCTTTGGTCTCGGTCTGCTTGGGGATGGATAAAGGCGTTAAAAGGCTCTCCGAAATCAATATGGTGGTTGCTGTGCTCTTGTTTATATTTGTGCTCATAACTACCGGTATAGGTACTGCTATTTCTCGTTATGCCAATGTGATGGTGGACTATGTTGTTGCACTACCGGCACTTTCAAACCCGTTTGGACGTGAAGACACTAGCTACTTCCATGGTTGGACAACCTTCTATTGGGCCTGGTGGATCGCATGGTCTCCGTTTGTTGGAATGTTCATAGCACGGATATCAAAGGGCCGTACGGTACGTGAATTTGTTGTCTGCGCTCTGCTTGCGCCTACACTTGTATGTGCACTTTGGATGTCTACTTTTGGTGGTGCGGCGATCGACATGTTGAATGCTGGTGCGGCCGAGGGCGTAAGAGCCACCGTAATAGATAGCTATGCACCCGAGGGTGCGCTCTTTGGATTTCTTAAAGAGCTGCCACTGTACGGAATCATTGCACCTATCTCATTAATATTGATCGTGATCTTTTTCGTGACATCGTCAGATAGTGGCAGTCTTGTTATAGATACCATCACTGCAGGCGGCAAGATGGATGCGCCTGTTGTTCAACGTGTGTTTTGGTGCACGTTGGAAGGTTTAGTGGCAATTGCCTTGTTGTTGGGTGGTGGTTTGAGTGCTTTGCAAGGTGCCGCAGTATCAACCGGTATCCCATTTACAGTTGTGGTGTTGATAATGTGCTACTGCCTATGGCTTGCATTGAAGTCTGAACGCGCAAAGATGTAGCATTGGTCTCTCTGGTCAGTGGGGGAACTCACTGGCCAGAGTATGCTTAGTAGAAGCATCAATCAGTTTCGACTCACCGTTCAATCTCTGCTTGAATGGGATGTACAATTCTAGTTGGTGTTGTCGTCGATCAAATTGAAATCGAATGCTAGCGCTGAGCGCCAGTCCTGCCAGTTTTCAGTTAGGTAAATTGGTTCTCTATCAGCTTGAAAGATAGTTAACGAGAATGTGAGTGGGTCGCCGGTTTCAGGATTCAACCATAATGAGTTGCTGTTTCCAGCATTGACCACAAGCAGACCGGTTTCAAAATCAGTAATTGGTGTGTTGAAGTCGTTAGGATCGCTCGATCGCATTCTTAATAGTGGGTCAGCTGTTGTGACCTGTAAATTGAATCCATCTGTTGCATCATTTTTGAAGGTAAATGATCCACTCATCATTGCACTAAATGGTGATGTTGCAACATAGATAAAGCTAGCATCATAAAGAGCCATTGACGATCCATCGGTCTGAGAAATGTAGTTGGCAGCATCCAGGCCATACATCCTGGACGGACCGCCGTCTCTATTCGCTCGGAACTTGTAATCCAGTACACCAGAGAATTGTAATGGGGCATTGCTCGAGTTAATTGAAAGTCCTTTAGAGCGAAAAATAACGTTACCAAAATCTCGTGTTATAAACGAACCATCAAAAACATTGTCGTTGAGCTGGCAATTGTTGAATTCATAGTTCCAGCCAGATGTGATCTGACGAGCACCAAACTTAAATGGCGTCAAGACTGTATTGCCACCATTGGTGCATGTTTGAAAAACCGGTTCGCCCAGACCATCTTGAGCATTTGAGCTTAGAAAGCCATCTTGGAATTCAGGTACTGGATATTTAGGTAACTCAAGAACTTCACTACCGAAACTATTGCCGTTAAAAACAGCAAAGACCTCTGTCAATACACTCCTATAAGTATTTTCATTTATCAGGGTGCCGTTACCATCAGGAGCAGGAGCTGCGGTGAGTTGGCCTAGGCTCGCAGGCACGAAGGATAAAGCGTCACGCCATGTTGACCAATTTTCGATTCTATTGCTCACCACACCGGATGGGTTGGTAATAGAGATATTTACCGTTTGCCAATCGCCGGTGTCAGCGTTCAATAGAATGCTACTGTCTGTGGCGTCTATACGAAGTTGACCACGTTCATACGACAACTGAGAGACATTATCAGTATTTATGAAATTCTCGGGGGTTGATACCTCAACGGCGATGTTGTTCAATATTGGCGGAAGCATTGTGAAGCTGCCAGACATATACCCGATAGTGCTGTCATCAAAGCTGAATCCGTCCAGCCTTTGGGTGCGTTCCGTATTGGCGTTGTTTACACTGAGCGAACCACCGCTGTAGGAGAACACATAGTTGAAATTGCTTACAGAGAAATTTCTGACGTTAGTAACACTGGGTTGATAGATGTAGCTGCCAGCAAGCTGCATCTCGCCACTAGGCGCAAAGCCAATTGAGAAATTATCAGAGAATGTACGTTTGTATTCAGTGCTGGATTCTGATTGATCGAATATAACGCGCCCATTAAGTACGTCGGCTCCTATGAGGCAGTCAGTGTAAAAACTATCAGAGATGAAGTTATCGTTGCTTTGTGGTAGAGCTTGAGCAACTACACCTGCGTTTTGGCACTCTTGCGGTAAATATCGAATTTGCGTACCCAAAAAGGAAAGCTCATCGAATGCAACAGGCTTGGTATAAGCAAAGCGAGTGAGGCGTTGATCATATGCTCGACCACTAAGTACTTCCAAGGCTTGGAAAATTGTAGCTGTGGCGTTGTTGGCGTGCAATACACCCTGTTCGGTGACTTCGCTTTGTGCTAGTTCGGTTAAGTCATCAGGACCGTTGGTGTTATTATCAGTAGCATCATCTGAAAGTCCATTCTCTAGGCTACTAGCTTGAGTGGAAGATTGTTCTGAGCCGGGATTTGAATTTGAGCACCCTGATATGATCAATATCACTGCGCTCAAAAGTAATGTGGTTCTCGACACAACAAGCTCCAAAAACAGCTAGGGACTCTTTATTATATGTTGCGAGCCTATACTGATACTAGGTAAGATTACCAGCATGCATCGAAAGCTTGACGTCGTGAGACTACCTTCTTCCCAAAAATGAAAATCTGGCATCTCTCGACACTCTTAATAGCTTTGTGCGCTTGTGATGGCGCTGGAACCGTAACGCCCACGAGCGACGATAACGTCATGACAGCATCAACAGCTGCAATTACGGCAGTCAATTTTACTGGGGAGCCTGATAATTATACGTTTATAGTGACTATTGAAAGTCCAGACACTGGTTGCAATCAATATGCTGACTGGTGGGAGGTGTTCAACGCTGATGGTCGCTTAATTTATCGAAGAGTACTGGCACATAGCCACGTGGACGAACAGCCTTTTACTCGCAGTGGTGGCCCTGTCAATATAGAAGCAAATGAGACTATATTTGTACGTGCACACATGAACAACAGCGGATATGGTGATCAGGTTTTTACAGGCAGTATTGATCAAGGATTTACACAAGACTCTTTAGATGCCTCCTTTGCAGCAAACTTGGAGACGACGGAACCGTTACCGGATGGATGCGCCTTCTAGCTCTGTATATCAATCAAGCTATCGCTTTGTAGTGATGCCTGCGAGCATGGATTTCGACGTTTGAAGTTACTTTTACAGTAGATCACCAATCTGCACATTTTTGATGTGATTGGTATGGTGAACCAGTTCACGTATGCGAGCTTCAAGTCAATTATTTTAACGCCGATATGGCCTGTATCATTCCGAGGTACAGCTGTAAGATGCGTATTGAAACCGGCACCACCAACGATATTTTCGCAGAAAACCCTGACCTGGTTCTCGTTTTTGGCGCGAGGGAGACTCTGACAAGTTTTGACTTTGTCCCAAAACTCCATAACCGCTTCCCGGGTGCTGTGATTGCTGGTTGCTCTACGGCAGGCCAGTTTCACAATGATGATCTAGTAGATGATGAAGCGTTAATCTCTACGCTGCACTTCGAACACTCCACGATCAAAACTTCGACTGCTGCCCTTTCAGAACCAACACTGAGCAGAGACGCAGGCAAAAAATTGGGTGTTGAATTAAATTCAGATGGCTTGGTTGCTGTATTGGTGCTTTCTGATGGTACGAACTGTAATGGTTCGGCGCTGGTTGAAGGTCTGGCATCGGAACTAGCTGAGAGCGTAACAATATTTGGTGGACTTGCTGCGGATCAAGACAAGTTCCAAGAGACAGTAGTGCTCGCTGATGGAAAAATTGAATCAAAGATAGTCGTAGCCATTGGATTTTATGGTGATCGTCTTGAGGTAACGACAGGTTCTGAGGGTGGTTGGGAGAAGTTTGGGCCTGAGCGAAAAATAACGTCTTCTAATGCAAACGTCTTGCATGAGCTTGATGGGGAACCGGCTCTTGAATTATACAGTCGCTATCTTGGTGATCGCGCAAAAGAATTACCGGGTTCGGCGTTACTCTTTCCGTTGGCTATTCGCGCACCAGGTGCCGAATCCCATATTACGCTTGTACGAACAATTCTTGGCGTTGATTTTGATGACTCATCCATGACGTTCGCGGGGAACATTCCGCAAGGCTGGAGTGCACAGTTGATGCGCGCTAGTTTCGATGCCTTGATAGACGGTGCTGAAAGTGCGGGAAATCAACTTAAGCCTACTAAACCTGCGTCGGGTAACGGACTGTGTATTGCAGTGTCATGTGTCGGTCGTCGGCTGGTTCTTGGTCAACGAGCCGACGAAGAAGTCGAAGCCGTCTCCGATCTGCTTGATCCAGTATTCGAATTGTTGGGGTTCTACTCTTATGGTGAGCTCGCTCCGGGCTTCAGCGGTCGATGTGAATTGCATAATCAAACAATGACTCTTACTGCGATCTGTGAAATCTAGGTGAGTAAGGATCCTAACGAACAGCGCTCTAAGCGCCTGGTTGCGCGGCAGCTTAAAAAATCCGGGCTTGCTGTGAAGCCGGGCAGTTCACAGGATCTGTTTGTTCAGAGAGTTCACGCTACCTACGCTGAAGCCGATGAACAACGTCGTTTGAATGATCATGCTTTTAAAGTGGCGTCTGCTGAAATGGCAGCGCTCAATGCCAAGCTAGAGTCAAAAAATAATCAACTCGAACAAGCTCTGGTTTCCCTTATGCGAAGTGAGCAGATCGAGCGCCTGAATGATGAGCTATCATCGAAAAATGAGGAACTATCCAGGTTAGCCAACACTGATTCGTTGACAGGTCTTTTAAATCGATACTCTTTTGGGCGATCGTTAGAAAAGATTGCAGAGTCTATTCAGGTTACGGATTACCTCGCTGTCGCGATAATTGATCTTGATCGTTTCAAGTTGATTAACGATACCTTTGGTCATAATGTTGGTGATCAACTTCTGATAAAGGTTGCTGATAATTTGCGAGGGATCGAAGTTGGGGATGATCTGGTTGCTCGTCTTGGTGGAGACGAATTCGCGTACGCTCGTGTTGTTGGATCTGAGTCAGAAGCTGACATATTTGCGAGAGAGCTGTCAGAAGTTCTTAAGAATCCATTGATTATTGATCAGCAGCTGATCCATGGCGGGGGGTCGGTTGGTCTCGCTTTGGGCTCTGGTGACGATATTGATCCGATCCGCTTGATGCGCGACGCCGATACAGCAATGTATCGAGCAAAAGAATCTTCAGCTAAAACCTATCAAGTTTTTGATCTTCAATTTCGTCAGGAAGTAACTCGCCGCTACATCCTCGAAAGAGAGGTGCGTGATGCTATCTCTGATAAAGAAATCAGGCTTGCTTATCAACCAATCATCTCAGCTGCCAAGCAGAGAACCATGATTCTTGAAGCTCTTTCGCGTTGGGACTCGCCTACGTTGGGTTCTGTAGCGCCTCCAGAGTTTATACCAACGATAGAGAGACTAGGGTTGTCCATTGAGTTTGGTCGATTGACGCTACTTAACGCTTGTAAACAGATGAGGCAATGGCGAGAGCTATACCCTGCCATGGAAGACGTAGCAGTAGCGGTCAATTTTGCATCTCCGCAATTGCTCGACTTTGGATTGGTTGATTACATTGCTAGTACCCTCGCAGATCAAGAACTCTCTGGAAGATGCCTGATCATTGAATTGACCGAATCGGATCTACTGCAGGATTTTGATCGCGCCGTTAAGGTTCTATCTAATTTACGTGAGATGGGTATTCGTATCGCCATTGATGATTTTGGAACTGGATACTCAGCTCTTGCTTACTTGTCCCGGATCCCAGCTGATTTCTTAAAAATCGATAAGGCGTTTGTGCAAAACATGGGCTCAGACAAGTCTGTACTTCGTTTAACACAAGTTATCGTTGAGCTTGCTGATCGGTTCAGCCTTGCTGCCATTGGTGAAGGGGTGGAAATAGATGAGCAGTCCACATCTCTTCAACAATTTGGATGCGATCTACTGCAGGGGTATCTATATGGAAAACCTGTAGAGGCAATCGATGTTCCAACACTATGTGGATGGCAGCAGATCGGTGGGAGTTCACTACCAAAGGCTGCGTAGTTGGGAAAATATGTTCTTTCATTTCTGGTTAATTTCAGGTTGATTTTCTTCTCATTATTATGAGATCTCAGAACTAAACGCACCTAGCAATCAAGTGGGTTATCATGTGACGATGAACAGCGTCTTCGTGATAACGTCGGTATGCTTTTTACTGATATTTTCAGCCTCTGGTGGATGGTCTATAGACGATGCCACTAACAACCTCACAGGTCCACTGATGCAAAAGTGGCAGGATCGCTTTTCTGACGAGATAACTTCCGGTGATCTATTACTCGTTAAAATTCACACTGTATTTGAAGGTCACGATTATCAGAATGAGCAGCGACTGAAAAAGTATCTTGTGGACAAAGGAATAACACTTCCTGTTGGTGTTGATTTACTACATGATAATGACTATCTCCCTGAAACGAAGAAGCGCTATAAAACTAGTGGCACGCCAGAAGTTGTCATGATAGATCGACAAGGCATGATTCGGTTCCAGAAATTTGGATGGTTTGATCCGGAAGCTGCTGAAACGTATCTTGAGTCTCTGTTAGGCGTTGCCGTATCTCAGAAGCGCTCAGAACCTGTAGAGATTTGCCTGGCTAGCGAGCTGTGTGGTGAATTATAATTTTCTTGACCGAGTCACTATTGCTATCATTAAGCGGAACCACCACGATAGGCAATCCTAGTGATGCGGATTCTTTATGATCCTGACCCTAGAACAACCGAAGAAATATTTTCGGTAGAAGACGCACAAAGATTTTTTGGTCAATACGATGTAGTTACCGTTGACGCGTCTAAGCGTGAGCAATACTACGAACAACACTTACCTGAAACTGACGTACTGATTAGTCAGCAAGCAATGGATAAATTCAGATTAGACGCCGCATCTAATCTACGGGCTATATTCAACGTCGAAACCAATTTTTTGTCTAATATCGATTATGAATCCTGTTTTGCTCGCGGTATTCACGTACTCACGCCTGCATCTGTTTTTGCGGAACCGGTGGCCGAGATCGGTCTCGGTATGGCTTTGTCACTGGCGAGGGATATACACACTGCACATGTTGCGTTTCAGCAAAGTGAAGAGCAATACGGTCTTGCTGGAAATGACCGAGCGGATTTACTAGCTAGAAGCAATATTGGATTTGTCGGTTATGGTGACTTAGGTAAGGCACTACACAAGCTGCTGCAACCGTTCAACGCAAGTATCAGGGTTTACGATCCTTGGTTGCCCGATCATTACCTGCAACGTCAAGGTGTAGAATCAACAACATTTGATGAAGTGCTAGGGAAGTCTCGAGTAATATTTGTGGTCGCTGCAGTCACTACAGATAATCAACAACTTTTTAACCGTGAAACACTATCGTTAATGCAGGATGGTGCGATGCTTATATTGCTCAGTCGCGCGGCATTAGCTGATTTTGATTCGCTAGCGGCTGAAGCTGCTTCTGGCAGACTTCGTATCGCCACCGATGTATTTCCTGAGGAGCCTGTTGCGACTGATGATGGCTTGAGAAAAATTCCTAATATACTTTTTTCGGCTCATCGAGCTGGTGCGCTCACTGGTGCGTTACAACAAATAGGGGCATTGGTGCTTGAAGATCTGCATCAAATTTCCGCTGGATTGCCCCCTGTTTCCTGCCGACGTGCGGAGCGAGAAACTATTGGACTGTTGCGCAGTATGCCTGTGCAAATGTCGTGACTGCGTACAGAGGCAGATTACTAGCATGGTTGCATTCTTAATAGGTTCGGTTTTTGACCGCCCTGAATTAGGACGGTCGCTCCAATTAAAACTACAGTGATGAATCCCAATTAGCTCTTATGGTGGGATTCTTGTAATGCATAAATTGGTGTGTCGATTCCTTCCATTCTGGCTTTGAGTTGCAAACTTAAAAACTGAGAGTAGTGTCGTGACTGGTGAAGATTGCCACCATGAAACCACAAACCTTTTTGCTGCGTTGGTTTCCACATATTGCGTAGCTCGCCTTCCCACGGCCCTGGATCCTTGGCGGTGTCAGAACCCAATCCCCATACTTTACCTACTTTATCTGCCACATCCTGGCTGATCAACTGCGCTGCCCAACCATTCATGGAGCCGTAACCCGTGGCTAAGACAATTAAATCTGCGTCAAGTTTGCTGCCATCGCTAAACTCGAGGCTGTTGTCAGAAATTTGTTTAACTTCGACACCTGATTTGAGTTTAATTTCTCCGTTAGCGATCAACTCGGAGGCACCAACATCTATGTAGTAACCGGAACCGCGACGCAGATACTTGCAAAACAATCCGGATTCATCTTCACCAAAGTCGAGCATGAATCCGGCTTTCTCGAGACGTTCGTACAGATCTTTATCCCGCTCTTTCATTTCAGCATAAACGGGTACTTGCAAAGAAGGTAGCGCGCGATAGGGCAATGACGCGAAGATCAAGTCGGCCATTTCTGTCGTAACACCATTGGCTACAGCATCTTCGCTGTAAAGGCCACCCAAAGCTAGATCCATTAAGGTATCGGATTTTGCTATATGCGTAGAGCTACGCTGAATCATTGTGACGTCGGCACCGCTTTCCCAAAGGTCTGCGCAAATATCGTGTGCTGAATTATTTGATCCAATGACCACACATTTTTTGCCCTTGTACGTTTCTCCGCCGGGGTGTTTACTTGAATGGTGAATATCGCCTTTGAAATTATTCGCACCTTCAAACTCTGGAATGTTTGGTACAGCTGACATACCTGTGGCCAGCACCAATTGCTTCGGTTTAAGTTCAATTTGTTTGCCTTCTCGAATTACTTTGACCGTCCATGTGCCAGATGCTTCGTCGTAACTTGCATTCTCACAACTCGTTGAGGACCAGTAATTTAGCTCCATGACTTTGGTGTACATTTCTAACCAATCACCGATTTTGTCTTTCGGTGCAAACACGGGCCAGTGTTCCGGAAATTTCAGATAAGGCAGGTGGTCATACCAAACAGGGTCGTGCAAACACAGTGATTTATATCGATTGCGCCAGCTATCTCCAGCTTTCGCGTTTTTTTCGATGATGATGGTTGGGACGCCAAGTCTTTTCAATCTTGCACCCAATCCAATACCACCCTGACCACCACCTACAATTACGCAGTATGGTTGTGTGTCGTAACCTAATGATTCTTGTTCTTCGTTACGCTTTTCAAGCCAGGTTTTGCGCGCCTTTTCGACTCCGTGTGTTACTCCGACTTCTCGTGTGCGACCAGTCTTTTCTTCAAAACCTTTGAGTGATTTCATTGTGGTAAGTAGCGTCCAGCACCCGGCGTCGTTAAGCCTGATGTGACCTTCACCATGTGCAACGGCGGTTTCAAATGTTATCCATCCCTCGACGATTCCATCTGCTTCGCTAGCTTCGCCATTGAGTTGCCAATTGCTGGGTTGTATCTGCCCAAGAGTTGCGTCCAACATGTGAGCAATGTCTTCGCGCCCTTCCATGGTTTTCAAATTCCATGTGAAGGTGACAAAATCTCGCCAAAACCCATTTGCATCAAACAGACCTGCAACACCTTTAGAGTCGCCGGCTTGTAGTAATTTGGAAAATTGAGCCAACCACTCGTTCAAGCGTTGGGTGGCGGGATTTATATTTTCTGCTGTATTTGAGGGCATAGCGATCTTCTCCAAGTGAGTTAATTATTTTTACGAGCAAATTTATTTCTCAAACATGTCTGGGTTAAATATTGAAATTGGATCAAGTCAAAATAAATATACTAATTCAAATCGAAAGTTGAACTTCAGGCTAGATATACAACTAGTGCTTTGTGGATAGTGCTGGGTAGAGTGAATATTGCATTAAATGCTTGTTCTCTCGCCTCAGGTCCGTTAGTAAGGATGCAATTTTATCGATCATCGATAGGTATTGACTCTCGATAAAACGATGCATTGTCTTTTGCATTTCTTTGAGTATACTGAAATCGCCTACGCAAACAATACCCATATTCAGCGCATTCTCTGAATAAGGAGAGTCTGATATATATGAATCTAGAATACCTAAATTTGCCGGAATTTCCTCTCCATGAACCTGAATCAGAAGCGTATAAACGGTTAGTGGAGAAATGGCGATCCAAACTGGCAACAACTGGACTGATCAATCTGGAAGAGTTTCTTACTCCAGAAGGGGTTGAGGTATTCCGTGGTGAAGTTTATGAAAGACTTCCCAATGCGTTCCATAGTGTGCATGGAGCTCAGGCCTATTTCGATAAGATGCCTGGAGAATTCCCAACTGATGCATTGGGTTCAAACACGCATTGCTTAGGTCATCACAATCTGCAAAACAGTGCCATGGATGCGTTGTATCAGTGGGAGCCGTTAAGAAAATTTATTGCCGCACTGACTGAAAATACGGAAATATATCTGCACGAAGATCCAACCAATGCGTTGGTTGTGCAAGTTTATAAACCAGGTTGCTGGACCGGGTGGCATTTTGACCGAGCTGTCTTCACCACAATTGTAAATTTGGGTGAACCCGAGGCTGGTGGGACATTCGAATGTGTGGCAGATATCCGAACCGAGGATAACCCTTCCTACAGTGAAGTTCGTGACGTGCTTTTGAATCAATCAAATAGGGTGAGCCGATATGATACGAAAGCCGGATCTCTTACCTTGATGCTGGGTCGTTACTCTCTACATCGGGTAACGCCTGTCGAGAAGGCTTTGGATCGAATCTCCTTGGTTTTAAAATACGAAACAGAACCAGGAGTGTTTATTAGCGAAAAGGATAGAAAGCATATCTATGGACCTTCTGCTCCAGGTCCAGAAAGCGCTGAAAAAATTGCGACTAATTGAGAGGTGTCTTACTGAAGCACGTTGCTCCAGAAAATATGTCAGGAGGATGGACCTCTAGAATAAGTTACTTAATTGATCAAGAGCCAGCTTGCGATTAAGCTGGCTCTCGTTTTAGCTAGGCCTTCAAATCATTTTCTAACGACTACATAGCCATAGCTTTATCAATGATTGCATGGCTCCAAGCGCCCTCGGGTGGTGCGCTGATTACAGGATCAGACCCTCCTGACAACAAGGTTTGAACTGTACGTTCATAGTCAGCTGGATCAAGTTTGCCATCAGTACCTGCGGTCAGCTTGTTGATCTCACCCATCATACGACGCTGGTGCTTTTCGGTCTGCGCCCCTGAAGCGTCGTTATCAAGCACGATGTCAGCGGCTTCTTCAACATTGTCGCGGGCATACTCCCAGCCTTTCATCGATGCTGCGACAAAGCGCGCCATTTTATCTACAAATGCATCGTCGCTGAGGTTGTCTTCCAGCACGTACAAACCGTCTTCCATGGTAGACACACCTTGTTCTTCGTACTTGAAGACCAGAAGATCGTCAGCGGGAAGGCCTGCATCAATAATCTGCCAGTACTCGTTGTAAGTCATGGTTGACACACAATCGGCTTGTTTTTGCAAAATTGGATCAACATTGAAACCTTGCTTTAGTACAGTGACACCGTCGTCGCCACCATCAGTGCTGAGTCCCAGTTGCGACATCCAACTTAGAAACGGATACTCGTTTCCAAAAAACCATACTCCTAAGGTCTTACCTTTGAAATCGGCAGGGGAGGTAATACCTGAGTCTTTGCGACAAGTCAGCATCATGCCGGAGCTCTTGAACGGCTGTGCGATGTTAACCAGGGGTACACCTTTTTCACGACTTGCTAATGCAGAGGGCATCCAGTCAACAATAACGTCGGCACCGCCACCAGCGATAACCTGGGGTGGTGCGATATCAGGTCCACCTGGCTTGATGGTGACATTCAGATCGGCATCGTCATAGAAGCCTTTTTCCTCTGCCACGTAGTAACCGGCAAACTGTGCTTGCGTGACCCATTTGAGCTGAATGGTCACATCATCCGCTGCCTGGGTGTTCATAGCAGCACCAAGCATCGTTATTGACGCTAATCCTAACTTCAAAGTTTTCATCTCATTTCTCCTGTTGCGTTGAAATACAGAGCTGTACATCTAACTATTCCACCCATCATGCATGCTCGCGACGTCGCATAGAGGGATGCCAGAACGTAAACACTCGTTCTATAACAGCCAATACACCGTAAAAAAGTGAACCCGCCACGGCAGCTACAGCTATTTCAGCCCATACCATGTCGACATTCATGCGTCCGACTTCGGTCGAAATGCGAAATCCCATACCGACGATCGGCGTTCCAAAAAATTCTGCGACAATTGCTCCTATCAGAGCAAGCGTTGAGTTGATCTTGAGCGCATTGAAGATAAATGGCAATGCCTCTGGCAACCTGAGTTTGAACAATCGTTGCCAGTAGGACGCCGCGTAAGTCTTTAGTAGGTCTTGTTGCATGGCATTGGACGCTGCGAGCCCGGCTACGGTGTTAACCAGCATCGGGAAGAAGGTCATGACAATGACGACAGCCGCCTTGGAAGGCCAGTCAAATCCGAACCACATGACCATGATGGGTGCGACCCCGACAATAGGCAAGGCCGACACCAGATTCCCTATTGGCAAGAGGCCTCTTTGCAGAAATGGTGATCGATCGATGGCAATGGCGACGAGAAACCCGGCGCCACAACCGATGGCATAGCCGATCAATACTGCCTTTAAAAACGTCTGTTTAAAATCTGCCCACAAGATTGGTATCGAATCACTAAAGCGTTCGGCGATGACACTGGGTGCTGGAAGCAACACTTGTGGAACATCAAGCCCACGAGTAAAAAACTCCCAGCCCAGTAATAGCCAGCTTCCAAATAACAGTGGAATAGTTAAGTTCAAAAATCCCCGAACCATCGTAGATAGACTTTTAATACTGGCGAACTGTTCAACCGCCGCCCACGCTGTTAACCAAGCGGCCAACACAAGCATCCAATAAGCTGCACCATGTGCCTGTGGTTCGATTGTTGAACCTGGAGCCAGTTTCCCCAGCAATAAATATGTTGTACACAGTGATACAAGAATGAACACAACACCGCTGGACCAACGAGAATTGTTCATCAGACGCTTCGCAGACCAGCTAGACATAGCGAGAACCATGGCTGCGAGTACCAAAGCTGCATCCCTGGGACCTTGCACTAACATTGCAGCGATCGAGGCTAGCGCAAGCGCACCTGAAAACAGAATCAAAAACCTTTCGATAAACCGAAGTTTTATAGAGGACGCTTGATTTACTGATTGCGACTTAAGCATCTGTCAATCCCATTCGGTAATTGACAATTCGACCGAGAAAACCAATCAATGAAACCAGACCTGCCGCCAGCACTGACGCCACAATCAATGCTGACCAAATCTGGATCGTCTGGCCGTAGTATGAACCTGCTAACAGTCGAGCGCCGAGTCCTGCGACTGCACCTGTTGGTAGTTCAGCAACAATTGCTCCGACCAGCGATATCGCTACAGCAATCTTCATACTGGTAAACAGGAATGGTAGGGACGAGGGTAGTCTCAATTTCCAAAACGATTGCACTGCAGAGGCGTTGTAGGTGTGCAGCAAATCGAGATGACTACTATCAGGAGACGTGAGACCTTTGACCATACCGACAACAATCGGAAAGAAACTCAAGTACATGGAAATGAATGCCTTTGGCAACAGCCCCTGAATGCCGATCGCGTTCAGAACCACGATAATCATGGGTGCAATGGCGAGTATCGGAATGGTTTGTGACGCGATAATCCAGGGTAGTAAACTCTTGTTGAGGGCCCGGTTGTAGACTATTACCACGGCTAGCACGATACCAAGCAATGTGCCTAACAAAAAACCAAGCATTGACGAGGACAAGGTGATCTTCGCGTGATAGATAAGACTACGCTTGGACGTTACTTTCTTTTCGACAGTGGTATTCCAGATTTCTTGTCCAACCTGGTGTGGTGATGGCAGCACTGGTCTTTCCTGTGCCCAGGTATCCTTGATGTGTTGAACGATGCCGACTTCGCTTTGCCCAGCGCGTTCGTACACATCCTTTTGCCAAGGTGTATTTAAAACAACAGCCATGATGTACCACAGAGCCACTATCGATAACACGACGAGGCTTACGGGCAAAAATTTGCCATCGCGAAGCAGGCTTGCGCGAGACTCAACCACGCTGATCAGACGTCGTCATAGCTGTGACCAGCACGAAGACCGTCTCGAACTCGATTAGCCAGTTTTAGAAATTCTGGTGTTTCGCGAATGTCCAGTGTTCGAGTACGCGGTAGATCACTGACGATGACATCGTGAATCCGACCGGGTCTTGGAGACATTACAACGATATGCGTCGAGAGGTATACAGCTTCAGGTATGGAATGCGTAACAAAGACAACAGTTTTGCCAGTGGTGGACCAAAGAGACAATAACTGTTCATTAAGATGATCTCGAACAATTTCATCAAGTGCACCAAACGGTTCATCCATCAGTAATAAATCAGGCTCAACTGCTAACGCTCGAGCGATCGATGCGCGTTGCTGCATGCCTCCTGAGAGCTGCCACGGAAACTTTTTTTCAAAACCCTCTAGATTAACCAGCTTAAGATTTTCAGCAACGCGGCGTTGACGGGTTTTTCGATCGATGCCCATAATCTCAAGAGGCAATGCAATGTTCTTTGCAATATTGCGCCAGGGGTATAGTGAAGCCGCCTGAAAGACGTAACCATAGGCACGATCAAGACGCGCTTGTTCGGGGCTAACGCCGTTCACCTTGATGTCCCCTGCAGTTGCCTGTTCAAGATCTGCGATAACACGCAATAAGGTCGTCTTGCCGCACCCTGAAGGTCCAATCAGAGAAACAAAGTCCCCATCTTGTATATCAAGGTTGATGTTCGACAAGGCATGTACAGGTCCATCACGGGTTTGAAATGTCAGCGATAGATCTTGAATGTCTATCGCTGTATTGCGGTTCTCCATTCAGACGC
>CAZQOI010000048.1:1592-6854 GCA_964594905.1 uncultured Granulosicoccaceae bacterium | reverse complement strand
GTCAGCGATAGATCTTGAATGTCTATCGCTGTATTGCGGTTCTCCATTCAGACGCCTGCAGGCATTTTCGACGGGTCACGTTCGATGGGGCGAGGGGATGTCAGCTCTTTCCATTGAGACAAAGCCCGATTAACCGGAGGATGGGCGTCTCGTGCAACAAATTGACCATGACCTTCTTCGGTGTTGACCATATCTTCAGTGACTGCCACTTTTCCTCGGGTCAAGGTAAAGCGTGGTAAGCCGGTTACTTCGAACCCTTCGAAAACGTTGTAGTCAATAGCGGATTGTTGTGTGCTTGCTTTGATGGTTTTTGAGCGTTTGGGATCCCAGACGATTATGTCGGCATCAGCACCTTCTAGAATCGCGCCTTTTTTAGGATACATGTTCAATATCTTGGCGATGTTGGTGGAAGTCACCGCAACAAATTCGTTCATCGTCAGGCGTCCAGTACTTACTCCACGTGTCCATAACACCGACAAGCGATCTTCCAATCCACCAGTACCGTTAGGTATTTTGGTGAAGTCGCCAATGCCAAATCGCTTTTGCTCAGTAGTGAATGCGCAGTGATCGGTGGCGACTACTTGCAAGCTGCCTGCTGCAAGTCCTGCCCATAGGGAATCCTGATGTTGTTTGTTACGGAATGGAGGTGACATAACACGTCTTGCGGAGTGATCCCAATCGTCGTGGAAGTATTCACTTTCATCTAGTGTTAAATGTTGTACCAGAGGTTCACCAAACACCCGTTTTCCGTTTTGTCGCGCGCGACGAATAGCTTCATGAGCCTCTTCACACGAGACATGTACGACGTAAAGTGGAACGCCAGCCATATCCGCGATCATAATGGCGCGATTAGTTGCCTCACCTTCAACCTGTGGAGGGCGAGAATAGGCATGTCCCTCTGGTCCATTGTTGCCTTCCTCTAAAAGGGAGGCTTGTAACTGCGCTACGACATCACCGTTTTCGGCGTGAACGAGTGGCATTGCTCCGAGAGCTGAACAACGTTTGAATGATGAATAAAGTTCCTCATCATTAACCATCAGTGCGCCCTTGTAAGCGAGGAAGTGTTTGAAGGTATTGATCCCACTGTCAACGACGGTCGCCATTTCGTTGAATACTTGCTCATCCCACCAGGTGATCGCCATATGGAAAGAAAAATCGCAAGATGCTTTTGATGTTTTGTTGTCCCACATCTGACGTGCTTCTAGTAGAGACTGGCCTGGTGCTGGTAAACAGAAATCAACAACGGTTGTGGTTCCGCCTGAGAGGGCTGCACGAGTTCCCGATTCGAAATCATCGCTAGAGTAGGTGCCCATAAAAGGCATTTCGAGATGCGTGTGTGGATCGATGCCACCTGGCATGATGTAGCAACCGCTGGCATCCAGAGTTTCATCACCAGATAAGTTACTGCCGACTTGACTGATGACACCTTTTTCGATCAGGACATCGGCTGTGAAACTGCGATCGGCAGTTACTACGGTGCCACCTTTGATAACTGTTGACATGAGGTTTCTCCCTAGATGTTATTCAGTCCACGATAACCGCAGTTTCAACTACCGCGTGAAAAAGTACATTGGTGCCGGCAGCCGCCCACTCTGGTGATATCTCTTCAGCTTCGTTATGTGAGAGACCGTCGACGCAGGGGCACATAACCATGGCAGTTGGTGCCACACGATTTATCCAACAAGCATCGTGACCTGCACCAGAGACGAGATCACGATGACTGTATCCAAGACGCTCAGCAGCGCTTCGTACTGCGGTGACGCAAGCTTCGTCGAATTCGACAGGATCAAAACCACCGACTTGCTCTATTTCCATACCCAAACCGATCTCATCAGCAATGATCTTCGCTTCCTTACGTAATCGAGTTTCCATATCGCTGATAATCGCCTTATCTGGATGACGAAAGTCGATTGTAAAAACAACCTTGCCTGGAATTATGTTTCGAGAATTTGGATACACATCACAATGACCGACTGCACCGACAGCGTTTGGTGCATGACTCATCGCGATATCATTGACCAGTGTTGTAATGCGCGCCATGCCAAGCCCTGCGTTAACGCGCATCGGCATTGGTGTTGAACCTGTGTGACTTTCTTTTCCTGTCAGAGTCACCTGCAACCAACAGAGTCCCTGACCGTGGGTGACAACACCAACGTCCTTGTTTTCATTTTCGAGGATAGGGCCTTGCTCGATATGCAATTCGAAAAAAGCGTGCATCTTACGAGCGCCAACTTCTTCCTCACCCTGGTATCCGATTCGTTTGAGTTCGTCACCGAGCTTTAAACCATCCGCATCCTCTCGATCATAAGCCCAGTCAAGAGTATGCATACCGGCAAACACACCTGAGGCAACCATCGCAGGTGCGAATCGAGTGCCCTCTTCGTTCGTCCAGTTAGTCACGATAATGGGATGTTTTGTTTTGATGTTCATGTCGTTCAACTGTCGAACTATTTCGAGTCCACCGAGTACCCCCAGAACGCCGTCGTATTTGCCGCCGGTGGGTTGGGTGTCGAGATGACTGCCAACATAGACGGGAAGGGCGTCGGGATCTGTGCCTTCTCGACGGGCGAACATGGTTCCCATCTTGTCCAGACCCATGCTGCATCCAGCATCTTCACACCAGCTCTGGAACAGCGCTCGGCCGGTCGCGTCGTCATCGGTGAGGGTTTGACGGTTGTTGCCACCAGCGATTCCTGGGCCGATTTTGGCCATCTCCATGATGCTGTCCCACAGACGTTCGCTGTTGATCTTCATGTTGCTACTAATGGCCATAAAGAACGTCCTCGTACCTGGAAATTATTAGGGTCTTCAATGCGCTAAAAGCCCGCTAAAGGCTCGACACTTACGTCTTCTCACGCTATCGTATGCTGACCAATTGGTCAACATTTAACTGCAAACGCTTAATGGGCACCGCACCGAAAAAGCGCACCAGAATTCAGGCTGAGAATGAGTCTCGTATTGTTGAGGCAGCCCTGGATGTTTTTGCGCAATCTGGCTATCGCGGGGCAACGGTGGATCGTATTGCCGAAACCGCCGGAATGTCCAAGGCAAACGTCTTGTATTACTTTGGGCGGAAGGAAGATATCTATATAGCGGTTCTTGAACACACATTGTCTGTGTGGCTTGATCCTTTGGAGTCCCTGGACGCGAACGCTGATCCACAGGAGGAGCTGGCTAAATATATAAAAGCAAAGTTGACGCTTTCCCGTCGTGCGTCGGAAGCATCGCGCTTGTTCGCTAACGAAATACTGCACGGTGCAAACATGATCAAGCCCTACCTTGAAAATGAACTCAAGGTGCTTGTCGATGAAAAGTGTGAGGTGATTACCCGATGGATCAAGGATGGCAAGCTCGTGGACATAAAGCCTGTGCATCTGCTTTTTCTAATTTGGTCATCAACGCAACACTATGCTGATTTCGCTCCACAGATTCAGGTGTTGCATAACGGAGACGATGACAGCTTGTACAAGGAAGCCGAGGAGTTTCTTGTCACCGTCATTTTAAACGGATTAAAGCCTTAGCTAACCAGCCGAACTAAATGGGTTGTTCGGATGTGTCGTCCAATTGGCATAATCCTTTGATATAGGTGTTTTGGTGCGCGGATCTACTCCATCCGTCATGGCTTCCATGGTGATGCACTGATCGACCGGGCAAACACTGACGCAAAGATTGCAACCTACGCACTCTTCATCTATGACTTCGAAACGTCGTTTGCCATTGATGCTGGCGCTGATCGCTTGATGAGATGTGTCTTCACAGACAATATGACAACGACCGCATTCAATACAGAGATCCTGATTGATTTTTGCTTTCGCAACATAGTTTAAATTCAGCTCCTGCCAATCCTTGATGTTAGGCACTGCTTGTCCAACAATCTCATCAATTCGTTTGTAGCCCGATTCTGACATCCAGTTTGATAGCCCGGTTGTCAATTCTTCGATGATGCGAAAGCCATAAGTCATCGCGGCTGTACATACCTGAACGTTGCTCGCTCCCAGGGCCAGGAATTCGGCGGCGTCTCGCCATGTAGTTACGCCACCAATGCCTGATATAGGCAATCCTCGTGTTTGTTCATCACGGGCAATTTCCGCAACCATATTAAGTGCGATTGGTTTAACCGCGGGCCCACAATAACCACCATGAGAACCCCAACCGTCAATAGATGGTTCGGGGGACATAGTGTCAAGATTGACACTGACAATCGAACTAACGGTATTTATCAGTGAAACAGCATCCGCGCCACCGGACTTCGCTGCACGAGCTGGAAAACGAATGTCGGTGATATTCGGCGTTAGTTTGACGATTACAGGAAGCGTTGAATGCTGTTTACACCACTGAGCCACCATTTCGATATATTCGGGTACCTGTCCTACCGCTGAACCCATGCCGCGTTCAGACATACCATGTGGACATCCAAAATTTAACTCAACGCCATCAGCGCCTGTATCTTCAACTTTTTTAAGTATGTCAGCCCAATTAGTTTCTTCACACGGCACCATTAATGACACAACAACAGCTCGATCCGGCCATTCGCGTTTAACTCGTTTTATTTCATCAAGATTTATTTGCAGTGGACGATCAGTGATGAGCTCAATATTGTTCAATCCCATCAAGGTTCTATCTGACGAGTAAACCGCGCCATAACGTGGTCCATTGACATTAACGATGTGTGGATCCTCACCGAGTGTTTTCCACACGACACCACCCCAGCCAGCTTCGAAAGCTCGAGTGACATTGACCTCTTTATCGGTTGGTGGTGCAGATGCCAACCAGAACGGATTCGGTGATTTGATACCCAGAAAGTTGCTGCTTAAGTCAACCATAGGTTGCTCCTGACAGATGTTCTCGTAAATTGAATCATGCCGATATGACTTCATGGATGGACATGGCTGCGAGCTTGCCAGCTTGAACTGCACTAACGGTCAAATCATCACCGCCTGCAACGCAATCACCGCCTGCCCAGACTTTTTTATCACTGGTTCGTCCGTCAGGATCCACTTTTATCCGATGATTTTCCATAGTGACACCATCAAGCGCTGTGGCTGCTGAAAACTGTTGACCGATAGCCAACAACACACGATCGCAGTTAAAGGTGCGTTTCTGTCCGGTGCCTTCAAGTTTGCCGTTACGAAGTTCAGTTTTTTCGAATTCCACACCGGTGAGCTTGTTGCCTTCGGCAATAACACGAAGCGGTTGCCAATTGGTTTTCAATAGAACGCCTTGAGTTTGCGCGATCTGTTGCTCAAACGCACTGGCGTTCAT
>CAZQOI010000048.1:0-1492 GCA_964594905.1 uncultured Granulosicoccaceae bacterium | reverse complement strand
CCACCAGGCTTGGCCTTACTTTCAAATATAGTTACGTCATGCCCATTGAGTGAGAGTCGGTGTGCACAGGCGAGACCCGCAGGCCCAGCGCCTACAACCGCTATCGATTTTGCGGTACTTGGTGCGCGTTTATAGGGCTGAGACCCTGTTGCCATCATCGTATCGGTAGCGAATCTTTGCAGTTCACCAATACGAATTGGTTTTTCTTCTTGGGTGTTCCGTACGCATGCTTGTTCGCACAGGGTTTCCGTTGGGCAAACACGAGCGCACATACCACCGAGAATGTTTTCGTCGAAAATAGTCTTGGCAGCGCCCCTTGGGTTATCAGCTTTTATCTGCCTGATGAATAGTGGAATGTCTATCCCAGTGGGGCAGGCAGTGATGCATGGCGCATCGAAACAAAAGTAGCAGCGATCAGACTCAACGCCTGCCTCATGCGGCGTTAGTGGAGGATGCAGCTCGTCGGACAGGCTCTGTAGACGTAAATTCGCCATGAACACTTCTCAGAAGCGGGTGTTTCCTCATTCAAGCAAATTTTATCCAATTGGTCAAATTTAATGAAGGCCGATATTGAGACCTATCTGTCATCTCTTAATAGTTGTCGTTATCCACCTTTGTTCGGACTGTCTCGCATTACTGCTTGTCGTGTAGGTGAGCTGCCGATTGCGCGCCAGAGCTTGACCTCTGTGTAGTCGGTGCGGGCACCACCAGGCACTGTAAAAGGCTGAACTGGTTCGTTCAACTGTTGTTCAAACCGCTCAACTATCCAGTCGTATAGTTGATTATCCAATCGATTCAGCTGCTTTATCTTCTTGCGTTGTGCAGTGTCGAGTTTGTGTTTCTTATTATTTTTCTTCTCAGTGTTTCGGTTGATATGGAACTCTGTCAGATTCATATTAAAGGCTATTCTTGCCATCGTGATGGTCTCTTGATATCGCTCCTGTAAGCCTACAATTGAGTAGTACTTATCTATGTTTTCCTTCGCCTGTTCAAGTGCGTCCTCGGGACAGGCTTCGGATTGCAATCCATAGCCACTGAATCGTCTGACCATACCGTTGTCTAGTTCAGCGGAAGGGCAACGTAGAAAACCGTTCAGGGTCTGACTAGCTTCTATCCAAGGAATGAAGTCATGATAAAAATCGGCGGCAACCCGTTGATCGAATAGTTCGTCGATAGAACATCCACGCTTTTTGCGTTCCTGCCGAATGAAATCCCGGTACTGTATTGAGTAATAGTAAAGCGACATGATGCGATCAAGCGGATTTCGCACTATCGACATGTAGTAACAAGGATGCGATAACCATTCATGCAACCCAAAAGGAAGATGTCCGACATAAACGCTTTTGTCGGCATCTGTCAGTACGTTTTCGACTTCATTCCATTCGTTGTAGAACGCCGACATGTTGTACATGTCCGCCATTTTCATGCCGTGGTATTCACACATGCTCGCAAACAGGGACATACCCCCGGTCTTGGGTATGTGGGTGAATAT
>CAZQOI010000047.1:0-23893 GCA_964594905.1 uncultured Granulosicoccaceae bacterium | reverse complement strand
CTTGATGCTGGCTTCGCAGCGGCGAGCAATAGCAAGTCATGATGCTTGACCGAAACCAGAGGCCAGAACTAAAAGAGGGACGACATGCCACATATTCATATTGATCACTCACCTGGGCTGGAAGCACGCCTGGACATTCCAGGCTTATGTAAAACCTTGCGAGATTCAGCCGTTGCCAGTGGCGTGTTTCCGTTGGCGGGTGTACGCGTCCGTGTCATCGCATGTGACTACGCACTGATCGCCGATGGTGACGCTCAACACGCCTATCTCGATATTTCCGTACGGCTTCGTGGTGGACGAGATCTCGACACCCGTAAGCGAGCGGTGAATCAATTATTCGACGATGCTACAAAGGTTTGCCAACCCTTGCTTGATGAGTCGTCTTTCGCTTTGTCGATGGAGATGCGCGATATTGATCCTGAACTCAGCCCTAAAACCAGTTCAATACGTCGCTACCTTCCTGAAGACAAGGCATAGCTTGAACCAGTCTTTACATACAAACGAATTTCATTCGAAGCACAAATTTGCGGCAGTAACGCTGTCACCACTGCAAGGATCATCGAGCTATGCCGATACCCGCTCCAAATTTTGACCCACCTTTCAATATCCTGCGCTTGAGCCATGTGGAGCTTGTCGTCACTGATCTTGCGCAAAGTCGCAAGTTCTATGTCGATACACTGGGCTTACAGGTCACTGATGAAGATAGTGAACGTCTCTATCTTCGCGCGATGGAAGAACGTGGGCACCATTGCTTGGTTCTGAAACAAGGTAGTGAAGCTACCGCGGGCAGCCTTGCGTTCAAGGTTTTCGATGAGGAACATCTTGATAAAGCCGCACATTGGTTCAAAGCACAAGACCTACCCGTTGAGTGGATAGAGCGGCCATACCAATCCAAAACATTCTGTACGCGTGATCCACACGGCGTACCACTTGAATTTTATGCGCGTATGGACAGGCTTGAGCCAATCCATCAGAAATACGCACTCTACAACGGTGTGAAACCGCTACGCATCGATCACTTCAATTGCTTCAGTCCAAACGTGGATGATTCGGTGGCGTTTTATAACCAACTTGGTTTTCGCGTAACCGAGTACACAGAAGATGAGGAAACCGGCAGCCTGTGGGCAGCTTGGGCGCATCGCAAAGGTGGCGTGCACGACATGGCGTTTACCAACGGTCGCGGACCCCGACTACACCATGTGGCTTTCTGGGTACCAACACCATTGAATATCATCGACCTACTCGATCTGATGTCAACCACGGGTTACGTCGCTAACATAGAACGCGGACCAGGACGGCACGGTATCTCGAACGCCTTCTTTCTTTACATACTGGACCCAGACGGTCATCGCACAGAAATCTATTGTTCGGACTACCAGACAATCGATCCAGATCTCGAACCTATTCGCTGGGACCTGAAAGACCCACAACGGCAAACACTGTGGGGTGCACCAGCACCTAAAAGCTGGTTTGAACATGGCACGCTGTTCCAAGGTGCACAGGTTCGCGATGCCGATCTCACCGCTTCACCGATAATTGCACCATGAACAATTCAACTACAACAAGACCTCGTATCGCCACTGTATCTATCGATGGTGAATCACTCTACGGGGTTATCACTGATGACGGCTTTATCGCCTTGTCTCAGGATTACCCTGACTGGCCAACCTTACGCGACGTAATTCATCATGGAGCGCTTGATCAATTAGTCAGTGCCGCACAAGGACGTGACATTACCCATCGTCCTGATCAGTTCGTCTATGAAATACCGGTACCGAATCCTGAAAAGATCATATGCGTCGGCGTGAACTTCCCCGACCGCAATGCAGAGTACAAGGATGGTGTTGAAGCACCACCGAATATGTCACTGTTTATTCGTTTTCCGCGCTCTTTCGTTGGGCACGAAGTTGCACTCACCCGCCCACCTGAAAGCGAAAAGCTCGATTACGAAGGCGAGATTGCGGTGGTAATCGGTAAAGGTGGCAGACGCATTCCACAAGCTGATGCCTTGAACCATATCGCCGCGCTGACACTGTGCAATGAAGGTACCTTGCGTGATTGGGTACGTCACGCGAAGTTCAATGTCACACAAGGTAAGAACTTTGATGGTTCTGGATCCATGGGACCTTGGCTGGTGCCCTTCACAGATCACGAACAAATTCTCGACGTTGCACTGCAAAGCAAGGTCAACGATGAACTACGCCAATCAGATAAAACCGGGCGCATGCTGTTTCCGGTCGCGCGCCAGATAGCGTATATCTCGACGTTCACCACCTTGGTGCCAGGAGACATCATCGTCAGTGGAACACCAACAGGCGCTGGTGCGCGCTTCGACCCACCACGCTTTCTGGTTCCCGGTGACAGGATAGATATCATTGGTGAAGGTATCGGTGTGCTCAGTAACGGTGTGGCCGACGAATGACAAACACACTGACAGAGGAAGACGTTAAGACAGCCTCGCAAAAACTGTTCGATGCCGAACGCAGTGGCAAGCAAACCGGTTTGTTGAGCCACAGCTACCCGGCGATGACGCTGGACGATGCGTATGCAGTGCAAGCAGCACTGGTGCAACGCAAACTTGATTTTGGCGCACGTATCACTGGCCGCAAGATCGGCTTGACG
This sequence comes from uncultured Granulosicoccaceae bacterium, assembly GCA_964594905.1. GTDB lineage: Bacteria > Pseudomonadota > Gammaproteobacteria > Granulosicoccales > Granulosicoccaceae > Granulosicoccus. The sequence continues at coordinate 21,271 of CAZQOI010000047.1, read as the reverse complement.
TCAAAAACCATGCAGCGTGCCTTGAACATAGAAACACCTGACAGTGGTGTGCTGTTTGATGATATGCATTTTGACAGCGGCGTAACAGTACCAGCGGGGCGCTTTATAGAACCACGCATTGAAGCGGAAATCGCGTTCGTAATGGGCGATTCACTCGTGGGTAAAGACGTAAGCCGTGAGCAAGTAATGGCTGCGACCAAATCTGTAGCGCCCTCTCTGGAAATTCTGGATACACGCATTTTGCGTAAAGACCCAAACACCGGTCGCGCTCGCGTCATCGTTGACACAATATCGGACAATGCGGCTAACGCCGGTGTTGTTTTGAGTAGCTCACATCATGCTGTAGATGCATTTGATCTCCGCACAGTGGGCGCCATTGTCAAGCGCGACGGCGTAGTTGAAGAAACCGGTATGGGCGCCGGCGTATTGGATGATCCAGTGACATCAGTTGTGTGGCTTGTGCAACGACTGGCACGGTATGGCGACGGCCTGTCAAAAGGAGACGTTGTCCTGTCAGGCTCTTTTGTCAGGCCAATCGAAGCACCGCCAGGCAGCCATTTTGATGCAGACTTTGGTGCCTTTGGCCAGGTATCTATACAGTTTGCAAACTGAACTCACTCATTTAGCTGACTGAACCCACTCACTTAACGGAGTCTTAGCCCATGGCTGCGCCGACTAATGTGCTTAAACAAAAACTCGCGGCAGGTGAAGTTCTTTACGGATGCTGGGTCGGTCTGGCAGATGCATACCTTGCAGAGATTACCGCCACGGCAGGTTTTGATTGGCTACTGATTGACGGTGAACACGCACCTAACGATTTGCGCACGATACTGGGACAACTACAGCTGATCGAGGCCAGCGAATCTTTACCGGTGGTGCGCCTACCCGATGATGACTCTGTGAAAATCAAGCAAGCACTTGATATCGGCGTGCAAAGCTTGTTGATTCCAATGATCACCAGTGCTGCGCAGGCTAAAGAGGTAGTAGAAGCAACTCGATACCCACCTCAAGGTTTTCGTGGTGTTGGCTCGGCACTGGCACGTGCGTCCAACTTTGGAGCAACCGCGGACTACTTGACTACAGCAAATCAGGAAATCTGCCTGATGCTGCAAGTCGAAAGTCGTGAAGGCATCAACGCTCTTGATGACATTCTTACCGTTGACGGTGTCGATGGCGTATTTATTGGTCCATCCGATCTCGCCGCTGATATGGGTCACCCGGGCAACCCCAACGCAGACGAAGTAAAGGCAACTGTGCTTGATGCACTGTCGCGCATCAAGCAAGCTGGTCGTTTTGCAGGTGTACTTAGCGCTAATCCTGACTACATTGAAAGTTGCCGCGGGGCTGGCGCAAACTTTATCGGTGTAGGTATTGATGTCACAACCTACGCAGCCGCTATTCGTGGCTTAGCGGCGCAATGGTGCTCGTAGCAAATGACAGGTTCGCTAATTCAACGAAGGCGATCTAAAACCTAAGGAGGAAAGTCGAATCAAGTATTGACTGAAAAGCTCTGAATAGTTTCCAAATGATGCATTCGCAATCGTGGCAAAACTCCGGTCCTCAGATGGTGTGTAAAACATCTGCGATAGCAGCCCGACACCTCCTCCACTGTGGCCAAACGTCGACCCGTCCGCTGTCATCTCCAGACCAAGTCCGTATTTTGAAAATCCAGGAAAGGACTCAACCAACATACGACTCTTTAATTCCGATGACACCAATGTGTCGGTATCGATCAAGGTACGAACAAACGAATTCAAGTCTTCTGCAGTCGCATGAATCGGCGCATCTCCCAGCTCGTCAGAAAGAAGCAAGGCGGAGGTATCATAATCTGATTCGACTACAGGTAGATCTGCATTCAGACCCACGTTTTCGACGTAGCTAATGGGGATATACCCACGCGCTATTTCAGATCGAGAAGGATTTTGAAAATTTGCAAATGTGTTTGCAAGGCCTGCAGGTTCAAAAATCCATTGCCGCAAAACCATGTCAATTGATACACCGGTAACGCGTTCAGCAATAACCCCTGCCAACACATAGTTTGTATTGGAATACCGATAATCCGCACCCGGTTCAAAATTATTCTCAGCGTTATCGATATATGCCAATAATTCGATCGGCATATAGCTTTTTCCAGGTGTCGCCAAAAAGTCATCAACGAACTCAGGATTATTAAAATAATCCTGAATACCACTGCTATGCGCAAGTAACATTTCTACAGTGATGATGTCGGAATCTGCAATCATTGAACTTAATGATGGATCAAGCCAAAGATCGATAGGATCTTCAAGTTGCAGAAAACCCATATCGACCAGGCGGACTAACGCTGTGGCCAAATGCGCCTTTCCAATACTGCCAGCTTGAAACAAACTGGATGACATCACGGGTTCTGCTGTGTCTCGGTTTACAACACCAGCGACAACACTGATGCTTTCGTCACCGTCCTGCACATGCAGCGACACACCAGGTATTCCACTCTCTACCGCATCGTCGACAATGATTTGAAGCTGCTCACGCAACGAAAGACTAGTATCGATCGGCGGCAGATTTGGTGAATCTGAGGAGCAAGCACTCAGAACAATCATCGATATCGACAACACGAGTGAGTGGGTAATACGAAGGTAAGGCTTCACGCTATTCATCCTGGTGTAAAAGTTAAGGGAATGTCACCCTACGCCTACACCGGTTAACTCCAGGTAAACACATGAAGGTTTCACTGGTAGTAACTGATAATTTGAGAAACTGCTTATTGGTATGGAGAGATCAAATTTACGCGGTGACGGCGAAACATCGAATCCCCGTCTTCATCCCATTGCCATTCGGCACGCTCTACCACCCAGGCAACAAGCTGTAAACCGAGTCCATGCCCACCACCGCCAACCTCGTCCCCAAGTTGCTCACCACGGTTCTCGATCTCTATTGTCTCCGCGCTAATGCGTATCTCCACTCGACCATTCCGGGTGTAACGAATCGCATTGCCAATCAGGTTAGAACACAGAATCACCAGTAATACTCTAGGCTGGACAGTGTGTACATCCAGTGCTTCAACAACTTCGACTACCACATTATTATTTTTCGCCAGTGAACTGATTTCTTCGACGATGGTAGTCACCAGGCTAAGCAAGTCCACAGGTTCGGGATCAGGTAAAGGAGCTTCACCACGACCTAGCCAAAGCAGCGCGTCAGTCAAGCTATTCATGTTTTTAAGCGCTTCCTCGAGGCGGGCGAGTGCATCCTCGCCGTTCACATCCACACCGTGCCTAGCAAGCAGTTCTGTGTTGGCTGAGGCGATTGCCAGCGGTGTGCGCAACTCATGACTGGCAAAACGCAGGAACCGGTGCCGATGTTCGATCGCCTCTCGTTCGCGCTGGACAGTGGCAAGGGTACCGGCTGCAATAGTCTGCATTTCTAAAAAAGGTAACTTTGGTGGTTTATCAGGAAGCGATTCAATAGACAAGCTTTCACACCAGCGCAAAAGCCGTGTCGTTGCTTTCGCGACATGACGACCAAATAACAACACGATTAAAACAGTAGTAAGGATGAACAAACCGCCTGGAAGTACAGATCGTTTGTACATTAAGCTATCAAATTTTTGCACTCGATCGACTTCATAATCGGCAAGTACGAGCCGTTGCGCAACATGCAAATCTTCGCCATTTGGTAAGGTGCGGAATAAATGATGTAGGTAACCTATATTTAAAAAACCCAATTCATCAATCTTTATTACAGTGAATTGCCCATCAACAATTTCTTCGGGTAGATATTTCTGTATAACAGCAGGTAAAGCCTCCTTGCGCGCATAGATAACGGGTGTTCCATCAACCGGTGGCAGGGGTATTTCAGCATTTTGACTTTCTTGTCTGGAATGTTCCAGGGAAGATAGATCAGAGTTTGATTCGATCCAGGCATCTGCTGCACGATGAAGACGTATCTCTGAACTGAATAGAACCCCCGACAAGAGATTCTTTTCCATCAACCATGAGTAGCCGATAACCATAGTCAGCGTAATACTCAACAGGGTCAATCTCAGCAATTTTCCAATCGACATAAGTCGTTATGTGGCTCTTCTAATTGTTGGTTGTGCTGTCTGCACACAAACGATAACCCCGGCCCTTGACTGTTTCGATCATTGACGTGCCAAACGGTTTATCAATTGCTTTTCGTAACTTGAACATCTGCACCTTTAGATTATTAGCCTCAGGCGGTTCATCACCCCATGCCGCAAAGCTCAGGGTTTCACGATCAACCGGGATCGGGCTGGAACGAGCAAGAGTTTCGAGCAATCGCCAACCTATTGGTGACAACTCTATTTCACGATCTTCTCTGCGTACTCGATGTTCGTTGATCAAAAGCTCCAGGGAACCAATTTTCAATCTCTGCACTTCACCTGTGCGACGCCTGGAAAGTACTCTAACTCGCGCTGCAACCTCGACTAAAGCAAATGGTTTGACCACGTAATCATCAGCGCCAGCGTCGAGCCCGGTTACGCGGTCTTCGATAGCATCGCGAGCGGTTAGCATCAGGATTGGTGTTGTATTGCCTTGGCTTCTTATGCGGCGAGCAACCTCGATCCCATCCATGCGCGGCAATCTTACATCGAGGAGCATGACATCAAAATCAGCGCGGGCTATCAATTCAAGTGCTGCTTGTCCATCTGCCGCGTAATCACAGCGGTGGCCATCGAGCTCAAACCATTCTCCTATTGAGGACGCAAGTGCCATATCGTCCTCCACAATGAGAAGGCGCAGCGGACTAGAACATCCCTGTGTGGACAACTTATTCATCGATAGTACCTACCCGTGAATACCAAACCATATTTAACCCAATAGCATCTTGAAATTATCAAGTTAGAGTTAACAAGTTGTACCGCTGAATCACACATTTATTTTTTGACCAGATAATATTCTATTGATAACCACACCTTTTGACTCTAAAAGAAAGGAGTCAGCGAGACAATTCCACAAAAGGCTGATACCAATCGATAGCCGAGAAATTGTTGAACACTCTTCATGATCTCCGCCAGACCACTGTCGGTATTTATTCGAAAGTATCGTTTTTTGAACACTCATTCCTGATAGCGCGCAAACTCATGGATACGGCTATCTTATTTCCAGTTTTACCTCTGCACTCCAGTGTTTTAACCTGCCAACTCGTAAATTACTGACTGGCACCAGATTTCCCAGCGATGGACACCTGTGTGATTCTAGAGTCACCATGAAGTACGTGGTACAGAAGCGAATTTGTTTATTAGCAATACTATTTTCCATGATGGTATTACTGGTTGTTCCTGTTTCTTCAGCCAATGAAAAATCCCGTGATGATTGGGCCTTTACGCTTGGTCTGGGGGCCTTCCTGGAACCCGAGTATGAAGGCTCGGACCAGTTCGAAATTATTGCGTCGCCCAATTTCGAGGTGGTATGGAAAGACAGAGTTTTTCTTAATCTGGATAGTCTCATTATCAATTACTACAACAATGACTCTCTATTTCTAAACGTAGGCGTCTCACAAGGTGAAGAGCGCAAAGAAAGTCTTGATACCAGTTTTAATGGTCTGGGCGATGTTGAAGCCAGTACGACACTAACGCTGGAAGCAGTATTTGAATTGGAACTGTTTGTACCATACGCAAATCTGACCAAGCACAGTGGAGGTACCGATGGAATCCAGGCACTTGTTGGCGTTGAAACATCATTTCCGCTGCGAATGCTAACAGGCAGTCTTGATATGGCTAGCATTGAATCCTCAGGGGAGACAGAAGATCTCTCGCTCATCGGTCCAATCATCATTGCAGGGCTGTCAGCAGATTGGGCCGACGATGAATACACCAGTGGTTTTTTTGGTGTTGATGAGATGCAGTCTGTACGCTCTGGCTTGCCACAACATACGGCGGAGGCTGGTTTCAAATCAGTTAACCTCGAACTCAGTGTTTTATATCCCATTAGCAGATCCTGGACAGTTCTCGGATTTTCTGGTTACAGAAAACTTATTGGCGATGTTGATAACAGTCCAATTGTTAAAGCGGATGAATACGTTTTTATTGGCGGATTTGTCAATTATCACTTCTAATCCTTTGATATTCATTGTCAACAATTGGAGTGCGTATTCATAAAGTTTATACAAGCACCTGCGAGATGAAATCCGCCGCACGAAGCGGCGGAGCAACTCCATTCTAATTACAGCTGGTCCCTATCGGAGGCAACGTTCCATCAAGCAAAAAATCAACGACTATAGATTCGACGCAGTCGTTGTCGCTCGAAAAAATCGTGGTATGACCTTGATGATCAGACGATAGGAAAACACCGCCGGTCGCGTCAGCGGTTTCCTCCGCCCAATTAATCGGTGTGAGTAAGTCTCCAGTGCCACCTATAACCAGCGAGGCTGGCGCATCTGTTGTACTGATATCGGCGACAGGGTCCAACGATTCGGGCCAACCGGCACAACTAGCAGCCACTGGCAATACAGCTTCGCCGAAAAAGTCTGAGGATTCATTCAGAGATCCGAGTTCAGTTAGCAGTGACTCCACGCTAGGTCGACTAGCATCATCTGCACATAACACAGCTCTTTCCTGTGTAAGACTATCGTTTTGGTCACCATCCTGTTCCTCCTCGCCCAATCCAATGTTCTGGATCAGCATGAACATATCCGTAGGATCACCACTGAATGCGTAGTCAATCAGCAAAGGTGCAATAAGTTGACCGAACTCCAGTTGATTGATCGCCGCAGTTAGTAATTCGAAGAATGCCTTAAACGTGTCCGGATCCCCGTCGTCCAGAAGACTGTTTACACGGGCCACGAATGCAGCTTCAACTGAGGCAGGATCACAATCAGGTAATTCTGTACCGCAGGCACTCAATATAAGTTCGAAGTTGCCCTGCTGCGCGGCTGCAGTGTCGAGCGGGAATGCGCCGACATTCCCATTAGGCGGTAGCGGCGCGTCCATTATGATACGACCACTTGCCTCTGGGAAACGCTCCAGATATAAGGCGGTGATCCGAGTACCAAAGCTGGTACTTATGATATTGAGTTTAGGAGCGTTCAGCATCGTCCGCAGGACTTCCATATCCTGCACCACGGCATTTGAACCTACCCACTGTAATTGATCATCGTACTGAGCCGAGCATGCATCTGCCAACATGGTGAAGTCGGTAACTAAGGTCATTACGTCGCCCTCGTCCCTCGGATACAGGATTGACTCAACGTTACCGAGCTGATCACAATCCACTCGCAGAGAGTTACCCGTGCCACGATGATCAAAACCAATGATGTCATAGCGCTCACGAATCTCGGGTGATATCAAATCAGCTTGAGCAAATGCCCGCAACACTTGAGTACCGGATCCAGGGCCACCTTCAATGAGTAACAATGGCTCATGTGGACCATCACCCGTGCCGGGCAGACGCGCAACTTCGATGCTTAGCTGACGATTATCTGTAGAGTCATGAATCAAAGGTACGTCGAACGCACCGCAATCCAATTCTGGTGCATCCTCACAGGGTTCGAATAGATCTGGACTTTCACCAATCTGCGTTGTCGTAGATCCAGAGGAGCAAGCACTCAGAGCAATGATCGAAAACGACAATGTGAGTACGTGGGTAAAACGAAGGTATAGTTTCATGATAATCATCTTTGTGTAGGAAGCGAGAAAGATGTCACCCTAATCCAACAAGGGTTAACGTCAGGTAAACACACAAAGAGTTAACGCATTCAAGCACTATCTGCGATTGCAGATTCTCTAACACCAAATTCGTAATTGCCACGAACTCTGACATTGAGTACGTCGCATAGAGTTATTGAAAATGATTCTTCGCAAAGTTACTTTGGTAATTTATCGCGATAGATTCGCCTAAAAAATAAGCCTTGAAATCTCGATTGAATTAACGGAACTATATGTACACAAAGGTTAAATATTATGAATTTGGAGGTAAATTTACCTTTAAATTTAACCATATATAAAACAATGTAAACCCCTTCAATCATTTACGAAAACTGAGGTAAAGTGAACTTGCACATTACTTAGGATATAAAATGACTAACGACGTAAAGCAAAACAAGCCAACCGTTAACAAAAACAGACGCACCTTGTTACAAGGCGCTGCCTGTGTCGGTGTTGCTAGTTTTGCACCCGCTGTTCTGGCCAATACAATTACCAAAAAAACAATAAGTAGTCCGGAACTTGCGCTATCAGGCGAACTCGTTTGCAGTATTTCTAATCCAGTTAAAACACTGGTATTACGTAACAACACCGATCAAGCTGTGACCATTGATCGCCTATCTCAAAGTGCGTTAATGTTTGATGGCAGTATTGTTGATTGCAATACCGCATTCCTGGATCAAGATCTTACGATTCCAGCAAACCAGGAAATACAGCTCCAGTTTGACAAACGACAACAGTCGGCACTAACGCATATGGACAACTTCCAACGCATACAATCTCGCGTAACTCGACGTCACGACGGAACTCGCGTTATACCGTTTAAGGCAACTTTGCGTGGACGTGTAGCGACTCTCGTATAACAAAAACAAATACTATAAATAAATCTAACAGACCAGGACGTCTGATTGAGTAGTGCTTAGGCACCATTCGAGCTCTTACAAAGAACTCGGGTGGTGCCGATTTCTTTTTGCAAACCGCAAAAATCTCAATTCAAGTTACATGGCAGTGCCAGATGCAACAGTCGATCGCCGTGAATAATATGTATGAATGACGATAACTGCGATAGAAACTGCAATGGCGGGCAAATAAATGGCTGCGGATTTTACCACCAGCAGTATTGCCAGTAGTAGCCGTAGGCCTGACTCAAACCACGTCAGCGGACGACTGTCATAGTACGCGAGTACACTTGATATTAGATAGAGTGCAAGTAACAGCCGTGCTATCAATAGCAGCAATGCGCTCATGTGCACTGTGCCATCATAGCCTGGCAAAAAGACTGTGGTTGCGCTATTTGCCGAACTTGGATCGATCACCGCATCTTTTATAAGTAAGAGTTCGGGATAAAACGCAAAGATAAATGGAATCAGAAACATCACAATTCCAGACTTGACTGCTGAGAAGCCCGTCGACATCGGCTCAGCTTTGGTTATCGTTGCGGCGGCAAATGCTGCCAGGGCAACAGGCGGTGTAATGGCACTTGCGACTGCAAAGTAAAAGATAAACATGTGCGCCGTAAATGTAGCAATGCCGAGACCTGCCAGAACTGGTCCCATTAATAAGGCAACATTGATATAGGCCGGTACCGCTGGCATGCCCATGCCCAATAGAATCGCAACAAGCATGGTAACCAGCAGTGCAAGCAATTGAAAGAACACAGAACCGCCCTGCCCCAGGTTAAGTGTCTTGAGCCAAGTCAGCACATCAAGCGAAAGAAACGTTGGCAAACCAGTAAACTGCAAACAAAAATCAATAATCGACACCGCAAGAAACATCAAATACAGAGTCGACACCAGAATGCCGGCATCGGACAAGGCATCAAGAATCTTGGTTGGTTTGGCTCTGACTTTTGGATCGATAAACAGCAAGATCAATAACAGCGCTACCGCCCACCAACCTGCACTACCAGCATCTCCAGCGGCATTCTGTATCGCTTGCTGTATCCACGATAAGCTCGTTACCTGGCAAGTTCCATCAACGAAGGTACGTTCGGCACCCATCAAAGCACCTAATGGACCGCAACCGACTGATTCCTTGCTTATCAACAGTAAAACCAGAATCAATAATATTGGCCCGAATATCATGACAAGGTTCAGGATGTCCTGAGCACTCATCCGCATTTCGTCAGTCAGTTCTCCAATTGCACCGATTTTCTGTTTACGTGCCTGAAAGATGACTGACAGAAAAAGACAAAAGAAATAGGCCAATGCTGGAATAACAGCGGCAATGATGACTTCCGAATAAGGCACCACTGTTAGGGCTGCAAGTATAAAAGCCGCTACCCCCATAACCGGCGGCATGATTGAACCGCCAGACGATGCCGCTGCTTCCACGCCACCTGCAAATACCTTGGAAAAACCTCTGCGCAGCATCATCGGTATTGTCAGCACGCCGGTAGAAAGCACGTTAACAATCGGACCTCCGGAGATCGTGCCAAACATTGCTGACGACACAATCGCCGCATGCGCCGGCCCACCGCGCATTTTCCGCGTCCAGCGAAACGCAAGCTTGATCAATGACTGACCACCCGCTGACGCACCAAACAGGGAACCAAGAACGAGATACGGAAAGATCGTATTCAACATGATATCCATGAAACGACCTAACAAGCCTGAGGAGTTGTTGACCAGAATATCGTGGACCCTGGGTCGTCCATCAGACAATAAGCGCGGCTCCCCCGCTAGCTTGGTCATCAAGTATTTGTTGATGTCGTCTGGACCGTGGAAGTACCAGACAAACACAGTAACGATTGAGTACAGCGCAATGACTAACGCAACAATGACCAGTGGAAGGCCCCACACCTTTATGTTGTAAGCCAGAAACACAAGAATGGTAAGACCGACGATCAGCACCAAAAATCCACCAGTGTTACCGACACATTTTGGATCTTCAACCGTGGTTGGCGCTGGCAATCCCATCAATTCGGCGATGGATTTTTCCGTCTCTAGTGCTTCACTGATAAGGCGGGCACGTTCACCGGTGATTTGATCGATAAGGCAGATGGATTCGATTTCGATGACATAGGTCAGCGAGACCGCTAGGGCTGCGGCGATCAAAGCGAGATCCATAAACAAACCGAATCGCCGCTTCGCAATACTGGAAGATCGCCATTCGCGCCACATGGAATGTTTTAGCGTGACGCAGGCCATCATCAAAAAGAATGCAATCGGGTAGAACCATTCGGTTGGAAATTTCCGGATCGCTAACCAATCTATCCCCGATATCTCTTTAACGGCATCGTCCAGATTAGGAATGCCGGGAATCGAATTCAGTAAACCGATAACAACGATGAAAATTGACAAGCCATACAAAAATCGACGAGTGGCGGCACTTGAATTTTCTTCGGTTTCAGTCATCGATTATTTTCCGCACATAGACAAAGGCCAGCAACATGGCTGGCCTTTGTTTTGATTATAGGAAAGAACTACTCAGGGTTTTGCGCAATCAGGTATTGTGATGCCCGCTTCTTCGTAAGCCTTGACCGCTCCTGCATGGTATTTGACTGGAATTGCGCCACACATACCGGTCGTTTCAAGATCAGTAGCACCAAGGCCTACCGTGGGCATAAAGGGTGCCTTACCTTTATAAGTTGACATATTTTCAATAAAGGCCTTGGTCAAGCCATAGGCTGTGTCTTCATCCATAGATACATTGACGATTTCACCACCAACCTCGCCAATACCTCTGAACATGTCGTCTTCAGATTGAACATCAATGTTAGGACCAAACAAGTCTTTTTTCGGCATCACAACACCAACCGAACCAGGACCCTTCTGGTATTTCATTGAACCTTCACTCTCATAGGCTTCAGCTGGCATTGAAAAGACAGTGATCGCACCTGATGCAGACGCCTGACCTAATCGACCATCTGGAAAGTTCATCGGTAAGATATGTGCATCGGCAGTACCGTCAGTAATCGTCTTGACAGCTTGCCCCCAGTTGACCTGCACACCGGTGTAACCCTCGCCATCATCGAGACCTTTAGTGAGTTTTACCAGAGCGCGTGCCCGGTTCAGTGCAGCACCACGTGGTGGACCGTTGTAAATAGTGGCTCCCTCAACAGCATCCCAGCCACCGAAATTCTTACTCGCATAAGCTGACAAACCATAGGTACCAAAGCGGTAGGTGTACAACACCGCAAGATTAGAGGCGAGCTCTGCAGCCTTGTCTTTTTCAAGTGCAGCGTATGGTCCAGCACCTTTCGATAACAAAAACGTCAACAAGAATGGCGCGGCCGCGATATCTGATTTGCCTTCAGCAACATTTTGCACTGAATTGGTTAAGGTCTGACCGGTTGCCACCTGTATATCGGCAACGCCTTCAGCATTGGCAACTTCCGCAAGAGAGAGAACGGTTTGACCAGGCACCGTAAGCGGTGACGCTGTTTCAGCTGTTAGATTGGATTGCGCACTCACTGTGGTTGCCAATCCAAACGCTGCGATGAACAAAACTGAGCGTTGAAATTTCACTATGACTTCCTCCAAGGTATTTCTTATATTTTAGTCTGTTAAGGCAGGAGGGATTCCTCTGCCTCTGATTCGTCGGCACGTTCAATGCCAATTTTATCCCGTGACGGCTGCAGCGACGGATGATGCTACGGCCTCCGGCAATGGCCCATTATACGGCGGCACTAAGACCGAAGCTAGCGCAAAAACAGCTGTTCTTGTGATCAGATACCGTCATTGGGAGGGCGTTTGCTACCCTGTTGACAGTTTCAGCCCTTATTGCTTATTCAGGCAAAGTTCCAGTGCGTGCATGGTTTCATAGCAAGGCATAACACTGGCAACACTGCTATTGGGCTCTCGTCCGTTACGAATGGCATCGAAGAATTCACGATCCTGCAGTTCAATCCCATCCATGGACACATCAACCTTACTGACGTCGATAACTTCATCGCGTCCATCAACCAGATCATCATAGCGGGCAATATAGGTACCCGTGTCACCGATATAACGGAAGAACGATCCAAGCGGGCCATCATTGTTGAAGCTCAGTGACAAGGTCAGTATTGCGCCACTTTCCATTTTTAGTTGAATCGACATATCCATGGCGATGCCGAGTTCTTTATGGATTGGACCCTCAATCGCATGCGCTTGTACCACCGGACTACCGGTCTGGTATTGAAAAAGATCAATGGTATGCGCCGCATGGTGCCATAGCAGATGATCGGTCCAGGAACGTGGCTCACCTTTGGCATTCATATTGGTTCGGCGAAAGAAATATGTCTGCACATCCATTTGTTGGATGTTCAACTCTCCCGCTTTGATGCGTTGCCGCACCCATTGATGACTGGGATTAAAGCGACGTGTATGACCGACCATCGCAACTTTGCCAGTGCGTTTCTGAGTCTCCAGTACTTTCTTGGCATCAGCGAGTGAATCAGCAACCGGTATCTCAACCTCAACATGCTTACCAGCTTCCATGCAGGCTATGGCCTGGCTCGCGTGCATCTGCGTGGGCGTACACAGAATGACAGCGTCGACATCATCTCGCGCCAGCGATTCAGCAAGATCTGTAGTGACATGACCAATGCCATATTGATCTGCAATCGCTTGTGTTTTTTCCTGCAAGCGACCAACCAAGGACACTACTTCAACGCCATCTATGCGTTTTATCCCATCAAGGTGTTTACAGCCAAATGCTCCAGCTCCTGCCAACGCAACTTTAATAGCATCACTCATTGTCAAACAGACTCTTTCAGAATTAAATGACCAACAGCGGTATTCGATGCCGGCACATGATAAAAGCGGTGCATCACCTCTGGCGCACTACCGCCAGCGGCGTCGCCCATTGCGCCACGTGCAACCAGCCACATCACCAGTTCGATACCTTCCGCTCCCGCTTCGCGAACGTAATCAATATGCGGCATATCAGCAAGACTATCGGGTTCACTGATCAATCGATCGAGAAACTGCTCATCCCACTCCTTATTGATCAATCCGGCGCGTGGTCCCTGAAGCTGGTGACTCATGCCGCCAGTTCCCCATATCTGTACATTCAAGTCTTCATCAAAACTATCGACAGCTCGTCTGATCGCTCGTCCAAGTTCAAAGCATCGGCGCCCAGACGGAACGGGGTATTGCACTACATTAACGGCGAACGGTATGACCGGACATGGCCAAGCATCGGTTTGACCACACATGAGTGACAACGGCACTGTCAGGCCATGGTCAACGTCCATACGATTAACAATCGTCAGATCGAAATCGTCTTGAATGACTGATTGCGCAATATGAGATGCCAGATGTGGGTGTCCCGATACCATGGGTACTGGACGTGGCCCCCACCCTTCATCTGCGGGTGGATATTCAGAACCAGTGCCGATGGCAAAAGTGGGAATAAAATCCAGACTGAACGCAGTCGCATGATCGTTGAAGACCAGGAACACAACATCAGGTGGATTATCTTTTAACCACTGGCGGGAATACTCGTAGCCTGAGAATACGTTTTGCCAATACGGCTCTTCGGTTTTGCCAAGATCCATCGCCGCACCAATCGCAGGCACATGGGAGGTAAAGACACTTGCAGTAATTTTTGCCATTTAACTATTTCTCTAATCCGTGTCGCCTGACGTGCCCTGGGGTTGGTTTTGCGGCTGCGCATCGCCATCCTCACCCAGATACCGATTACCTTCGATATTCCGACCGCCGTTCACCATCATGTTCCGATATTCGTCCTCCGTCATACCGGTCATGCTGCCCGCCATTTGCTGAAAACTCCGACCATCCGTCGCACCTATCTTGGCCAGGAAATAGATATTGCCGCCAAGCGAAATACATTGATTCAGATCGCGATCCATGACCGCCTGCTTTTGCTCTTCGGTCATTTCCCATTCATCGAGATAGGCTTTCTCATCGGCGAGAAAACGCTTACGGTTATCTGCTTTCATCAGAGACATGCAGAACTGGTTCAGCCAATAGCCAAGCCTGGACTGATCCGTGTCGAACAGGGTGGTTCCTGGCAGGTCTTTATAAGGTTTGTCCAGTGCCATTGGCACCTCCTTTTGTATGTTGGCAGCGTTGGAAACGCATTGCGTATCACTCTCGGATGATAGCCATAATATACAGTAGATCTTTTGTTCCAAGCTCGTGAAGCACAGTGAATGCCCCAAATTTAAGCCCTTGCCCTGCTTTGAATTTTACTCAATATCTAAACCCAGCATACTTCGAGCCTGAGTGGGGGTAGCTACAGGTCGATCATATTTCTGACACAATTCTACGACGCGCTGAACCAAGGCCGCATTCGATGGCGCTAAGGTCGCTCTGTCGAAACGAATATTGTCTTCCAAACCCGTACGCGTGTGACCACCAGCGGCAACACACCATTCATTTATGACTATTTGACCAGCTGCTATACCAGCTGCACACCATTGCACATTCGGCAATAAGCGTTCGGCCGTTTTGATGTAAAAATCAAACACTTCTCGATCAACCGGCATGGCATTCTTCACTCCCATCACAAACTGAATATAAGGTTGGGCAGTTAATCGACCATCAGCAAACATTGCTGCAGCTTGAAATATATGACTGAGATCAAACGCTTCTATTTCGGGCAATACGTTATACATACGCATTTCACTGGCAAGCCAATCGACCAACTCAGGTGAATTTTTATAGACGCTTGTGGGAAAATTGTTTGAACCAACAGTGAGTGACGCCATATCCGGTTTCAATGACAGCATACCTCCTCGTTCAGTGCCAGTACCGGAGCCGCCACCAGTAGTAAACTGAATAATCATTCCAGGACAATACTTCTCCAAGCCTTCTTTTAGTAGTGCAAATCTCTCAGGATCGCATGAGGGAGTCTGATCATCATTGCGCACATGCGCATGGCATATGGTCGCACCAGCTTCAAAAGCTGCTTGCGAACTCTCTACTTGCTCACTAACAGATATCGGCACTGCAGGATTGTCGGCTTTGGTTGGAACCGAACCCGTTATAGCGATGCAGATGATGCAAGGTTTACTCATTATTATGTGCTCAGTCAGATATCCGATTTAAGCTAACGATTGTTCGATTTCCATTGCTGACACTAAATAGTAATTACGCCCAACCGCATTAATTTCAAGATCTGCCATCGCGCGTAGCGAAGATATTTTTAGTGCCTTAGCATCCTGAATATATTTTTCAGCCGAAATTAAGTGGTCACTTAATTCCAACACCCACTGATGATCATTTTCTATAGCAGCACTACGAGCTGCTTCGAGCAATTCGGTTTCTCCACCAGCTAGTTTAATTATTCGCTCAGCACTTTGCCTTGGAGATAAACTGGCAAGATTGGTTGGATTTCCATCAAACCATCCAAGAGTGCCAGCGAAGTAGGCTCTCACGGACCAGGAAACCTTCCCATAAAATTCTTTCAAATAGGATTTGTTCGCAAGCTCAGTTGGCAGGCTAACAGAGTGGGCAAGTTCATCTGGCCCCAGTTGTTGATTCATACCTTCAGCAGTTTTCGTAACAATATGGCTAATGGCATCTCGATAGTCACTCAGAACTTCTTTGATTTTTTCGGCTCCTAGCACGGGCATCGTGTGGCCAGACGCCAATACATTAGCATCAAAATCCAGCAATAAATCAATAGAGTCAATCCACATATTGAAATCACGATAAGCAGATCCGCGTGGTGGATACAAATTCGGGAAGGATGAATAAAAATTATCACCACAAAACAATATCTTTTTATCTTTCAGCCAGACAACAATGTGATCAGGAGTTTCTCCCGGTGCTTTTACCAACTCAAGTTCCACACCACAACGCGATAGGTCAGTCCTAGTGGCAGTTATCAGCAAGGTTGGAGCCATAAAACCCGCACCCATACCTTCCATCGGACGATCACCCGGTCCAATTCCAATGTTAACTCGTTCGTTAGGAAATGACAGCCCCATGCCGAACTGCCGCTTGGTTCTAACCATCAGTGCTTTAGTAGGAGCAAGACGCGAACTATCCACTCCAACGAGATCAGATTCAAAGTTATCACTGGCAACAACTTCAGGCTTACCATTCTCAGCGAACACACTTGCTCCACTTATATGGTCGCGATGCGAGTGTGTGTATATGATGGTCTTTACAGGCTTATCACTAACTTTCCTAAATTCGGCAAATATGTTCTCAGCAGCTTTTGTAGTCTCTGTAGTATCAATAATGATTAAGCCATCATCACCGATGAGCATGTAAACATTTGATGCAGCAAAACCGATCGCACCATAGACGTCTGTGGCCAGTTCGACAACCTGCCTTTCAAATTGTTTATTTTGAGCAATCAGCTCTGAGTTAGGATTCATAAACTATCTGCCTTAATGTTTCGACCAGATCGATATAATTTGTACAATAACTATATGATCTAAGCTATACCTTTCCATCTTCGTGAAGAGGCCATCTGACGAATAAAATAAAGCTTCCCACCTTCTGGCATCTTTATCATTATTCACACTGAGAGCTAGGGGCATATCACCTGACGAACTAACATCATTGTACTGTGCTGGTGCTATCTACACCAGTACGGGTATGCCGAGAAGAAAATTAACAGATGCGCACGGTAGTTTTATTTGCAATACTCTCAAGAATTAGGGCCAGTCAAGTTGTTATTGTTATTCACTCATCCGTATTAACTATTTATTCCCACCGGCACACATCAAACGTAGTGATATAAAAATGGAAATCGTAAACGGGCAAGTATTGATCAACGGGTCCGCTTCAGGTCCATTACTGGTTTCAGATACAGGCTTGAGCTTTTGGGGTGGTGTGGACCCTAAAACAGGAAACGTACTGGATCAACATCATCCTTTATTTGGTACCTGTATTTCTGGCTGTGTGCTAGCCATTCCGAATGGTCGCGGTTCCTGTTCAGGCAGCGGAGCTTTACTTGAGCTTATCCTTAATGATTGCGCACCTGCCGCAATGGTATTTTCAGAAGCCGAGGATATTCTCACCTTGGGCGTGTTGGTTGCTGCGGAGATGTTTGATCGTAGTTTGCCAATATTGAGAGTGTCTCGAACACAGTTCAACGCACTTGATCAAGGTTCTAATGCCATTATCAGTGGAGATAAAATTTACACAAGCGCTTCAAATATAGAATTTCCTGCCGACCTACCACCAAGTACCGAACAAGCACGCCCTAAAGTATCACTGACTCAGCTCGACAAAGATATTCTTGCAGGAGATCATGGCGACGCAGCCACTATCGCGATGAAAATACTGTTGCAAATTGCCAGCATCCAAGGCGCTGAATCACTGATCGACGTGAGCCAGGCACATATTGATGCTTGTGTTTATAACGGACCTTCAAGCTTGCGGTTTGCACAAGAAGTAAAGCGTCGTGGAGCCAAGTTCAAAGTCCCTACGACACTGAACGCCATATCCGTTGATGCACGTAACTGGCAGCATCACGGTATAGATGAAACACTCGGTCAACCTGCCAGTGAGTTAGGCAATGTATATATGGAGATGGGTGCCCACTTAAGTTATACCTGTGCCCCTTATCTTCTGGATACAGCGCCCAAACTCGGTGAGCAGGTTGTTTGGGCGGAGTCCAATGCAGTGATGTTTGCAAATAGTGTGTTGGGTGCCAGAACTCAGAAATACCCTGATTTTCTGGACGTGTTTATTGCACTGACCGGCAGAGCGCCAGCCAGCGGTAGCCATCTTGATGAAGGAAGGAAACCCACTATATGCATTGATGTGGAAGCGCTGACAAATTTCGACGATTCGTTCTGGCCATTGCTTGGCTATTACATAGGTGAACTCGCAGGCAACGACATCCCGATGATCATGGGCCTTGAAAGCGCTGCGCCTATCCGTGACGATTTAAAAGCATTTAGTGCCGCATACGCCACCACTGGCTCTTCCAGTATGTTTCATATGCACGGCATAACACCCGAAGCAACAGAAGCTATGGATTACTGCAAAAACAATGGATTGCTTGATCGATCCTTGAAAGTAAGCAAGCAAGATTTACTCAACAGCTTCCAGGAACTTAATTCTGCAAGCGATGTAAAGGTCGATGTGGTTTGCCTTGGGAATCCTCACTTTTCCGAAACTGAATGTGCTCGTTTGGCAGAGCTCTGCGACGGACGTCGTAAAGATCCCAAGGTTGGCATCATCGTGACTTTGGGGCGAGCAGTATATGAAAAGTCCCAAGCAAGTGGTGCTGTGGCAACCCTCGAAAACTTCGGTGTGCAATTTGTAACCGATACTTGCTGGTGCATGATCGTCGAGCCACTGATTCCACCAACGGCCACAACGCTCATGACCAACTCTGGCAAGTATGCTCACTATGGGCCCGGACTCGTACAACGCGGCATACATTTTGGCAGCTTGGCTCAATGCGTTGACGCATCATGTTCTGGCATACATAAATCTGACACGCCAAAATGGCTTAGTTCATAACAACCAGTTGGCGAAGACGCCGTGGAGCACGCCTATGAGAATCGTGACTGACTTCCCCTATGAAGTAATCGAACACCCTGACATGGGAATAGTCATGTCTGACGGCTGCAGGTTATCAGCACGGGTTTGGATACCAGTGAAAGCACAAGAAGAACCCATGCCAGTCATTCTGGAACACCTGCCCTATCGCAAACGTGACGGCACCATAGTACGCGACCAATTTACCCACCCATGGTTTGCTGGCCACGGATACGTTTGTATTCGTACCGATATGCGAGGCAATGGTGATAGTGAAGGTCTGATGACAGATGAATACAGTCCTCAGGAACTGTCAGATGCCGCCGATGTAATCGAGTGGGCAGCTAATCAACCCTGGTGTAATGGCAATGTCGGCATGATGGGTATCTCATGGGGTGGGTTTAACGCATTGCAGTTAGCGTATATGCAACCTGAAGCACTAAAGGCCATCGTCACCGTGTGCTCTACGGTCGATCGCTACGCAGACGATATTCACTACAAAGGTGGTTGTTTACTGGGAGAGAACTTCGGTTGGGCCAGTAATATGTTGTCTTATTCTTCGAGGCCACCAGACTCAGCTGTTGTTGGTAACAAGTGGAAAACACTGTGGAAACAGCGGTTGGAAAACCTTGACTTCGAGTTATCTCGCTGGCTACGACATCAACATCGCGATGACTATTGGAAACACGGATCTGTATGTGAAGACTACTCGCGTATCAAAGCCGCTGTATTATCGATAGGCGGCTGGCACGACGGTTACCGGAATACAATCTCGCATCTTGTGGCGAACATCGATGCACCAGTTAAAGGAATCGTCGGCCCCTGGATCCACAAGTACCCCCACTACGCAGCACCACTACCTGCAATCGGTTTTCTCCAGGAGTGTAAACGCTGGTGGGATCATTACCTGAAAGACAGCGATACCGGTGTGGACAAGGATCCTGACTATCGCGCCTACCTAATGGACAGCGTTGCACCAAAACGTTGGTTAAAGGAACGTCCGGGCCATTGGATAGCGGAACATAAGTGGCCATCAGAAAATATACAAGAACAGGTTTTTCATCTCAGCGGTGAAAACACGCTTTCTCATAAGCCAGGCACTACCGACTGTTTCATCAATTCCAGCCAAGATTGTGGTGCGCGCGGGGGTGAGTATTTTCCGTTTGCATTTAGTGATGAGCTACCAGACGAACAAACCTATGACGACGACAGGTCAAGTTGCTATACGAGCAACGAATTGACTAAAGGTATTGATATTGTCGGAGCACCGCAAATAACACTAACGTTAACATCGGACCAACCCAATGCGCTCATTGCTGTAAGACTGCTTGATATCCGCCCTGATGGCCAATCAGCACTGATCACATATGGTGTACTGAACCTTACTCATGCTGATTCACATGAACATCCGAGCGCTTTAGTTGCAGGTCAGCAATTTAACTGTTCGTTTGCTTTAGACCACATAGCCTACCGGATACCCGCTGGCCATAAACTGCGAGTAGCTTTATCAACTGCATACTGGCCAACCGTGTGGCCATCGCCATCCCCGGTAACACTTCAGTTGAACCATGGCGAGTTTTCACTACCTGTTCGATCAACTAACGACACAAGTAAAAACGAGGTTAATTTTCAGGGTCCCGAGGGTGCGACACACTGGCAAGCCAAGGAGCTACGTCCATCGAGCTATCAACGTCGAACCACCACTGATAGCAATACTGGCATCGTAACCACTGTTATCGAAAGTGATTCTGGGGAGAATGAAGACTTGGAGCATGGATTAATCTCTGGTGAACGAATGAACGAACAATGGAGTATCCATCCTGACGATCCATTATCGGCACAGGTAGCAACAGAATGGGAGCAAACCGGCGGGCGAGAAAACGAGCGATGGAAAACACTGGTTAGAAGCAGTATGCGATGTGACGCCACCTCGTTTTACTTTGAAGCTCAGTTGCAGACGACTCTGAATAACGAAGAGTTTTACAGTAAATCGTTTACCGACAAAGTCGCTAGAGATGGTATCTAGCGCCTAACTCAGGCATCTCGACAACCGTGCAGGTTGTGGCGCTCTTGCTGCGTTCCGCGCGGCTGACAACGCTGTCCGACCGCAGCGTTTGCTTATGTTTGCGTAGAATAAACTTCCCACCTACTCCAATGATTGCTATTGGGCCGATTTTTATTGCGCATTGATAGATACCTTCTCGGCAAATAGCTTTAGTTGCTG
>CAZQOI010000046.1:0-25420 GCA_964594905.1 uncultured Granulosicoccaceae bacterium | reverse complement strand
TCTTTGAAGAAATTCGACTCGGTGCTGAGATCGATGGCGGTAAGGTCAAGCAAGCCGTTAACGGTTGCGTAGACAGTATCTTGCGTAATCCTGATGCTTCTGTCTGGTTGACGCGTATTCAGGCAAAACACGAAGCCACTGCACAGCATTCCTTGAACGTCGCAGCGCTCAGTATCGTCATGGCCAAATCGATGGGAATGACCACGAGAGAAATGGAAGATATCGGGGTTTGCGGCATGCTGCACGATGTCGGTAAAACCAGCTTGTCTAGCGAAGTACTGAATAGCACAGGCCCATTGGGACCTGAAGAAATGGCTGAAATGCAGCGTCATACACGCTACGGCCGAGATATTCTGATATCAACAAAGAGCGTTATGTCAGGTGCGGCAGACGTTGCTCACTCACATCACGAACGGCCCGATGGTCAAGGCTACCCGCGCCGACTGGACGACGACAGCATTCCACTGTACGCAAAGATTGTTGGCATCGCCGAAGCTTATGACACCATGACTATTCGCCAGCCTTATCGCGAGGCAATGTCACCGTCTGAAGCTATTCAAGAACTCTACGCGCAGCGTGGCAAGCAATTCGACGAAGATCTCGTCATTCGCTTTATCGATTCGGTGGGTATTTTTCCACCAGGCACCATTGTCGAGATGGTCAATGGGGATGTTGGAATTGTCTTGTCCAACACCAGTGACAAGTTACGACCACGCGTCATCATGATTCTGGACGCGGCCCATGAACCGATTGCTCAGCGCGTTGCGGATCTGTCGCAAATGGATGTCGATGAAGAAGGTAACGTCTACCAAATCAAAACCACCCACAGCGATGGCGCTTTCGGTATTGATGTTGGTGACTTCCAGCGTGCCGGCCTGCGAATGGGCTAAGGCTAACCGCCTCCGCCCCAAATTCTAAAGAACCGTTAGATCGTCAGCACCACTTTCAAGTGATTGTGCTCTGTCTGATCGACGTTGTTCCAGGTTCTCAAGATAGGAACTGTCAACGTCTCCGGTTATATAGTCACCGGTAAAACAACAAGTCTCAAAGATATCGATCGGATGCTTGTCATAACGCACCGCTTCGATTAAGTCCTCTATCGTTTGATAAATCAGCCAGTCCGCACCGATCATCCCTTCTATCTCGGCAATCTCACGATCATGTGCAATCAACTCGGTGGCCGCTGGCATGTCAATGCCATACACATTGGGGTGACGTACCGGTGGTGCCGCTGAAGCGAGATAGACTTTGTTAGCACCAGCGTCTCTTGCCATTTGTACTATCTGCCCCGATGTTGTACCACGCACAATCGAATCATCAACCAGCAACACATTCTTGCCATTGAACTCAAGATCAACGGGTGAAAGTTTCTGTCGGACCGACTTCTTGCGCTGTTGCTGTCCGGGCATGATAAAGGTACGACCAATATAGCGATTCTTAATAAAGCCTTCGCGATACTTGACGCCAAGATGAAACGCTACTTCAAGTGCTGAGGTGCGGCTGGTATCAGGGATTGGAATAACCACATCGATATCGTGATCCGGCCTCTCCTGGTTGATCTTTCGCGCAAGAGTTTCACCCATACGTAAACGAGCTTTATACACCGAGACGTTATCGATAATGCTGTCTGGACGTGCCAGATAGACGTACTCAAAGATGCATGGTGAGAGTTGCGGTTTCTCAGCGCATTGTTGAGTCGCGATGTTGCCATCCATATCAATATACACCGCCTCTCCAGGTGCAATGTCACGCATCAGACTAAACCCCAGTCCTTGTAAAGCCACCGACTCAGATGCAATGGCATACTCAGTTCCTGCATCTGTAATGCGCTCACCTATCACTGCCGGACGAATCCCCAAAGGGTCGCGAAATGCAAACACGCCACGACCAACAACCATACCGATAACAGCATAAGCACCTTTGCAACGACGATGCACAGCCTTGACGGTGTCGAAGATCATTTCCGCACTGAGTTCAGTGGAGGGTTTCAGGTCTTGCAGCTCGTGGGCAAATACATTGAGTAATACCTCGCTGTCTGAACGCGTGTTGATATGTCGTAAATCGGATTCGAAGAGTTCACGTTGCAAGACATCGGCGTTGGTCAGGTTGCCGTTATGACCCATAACAATGCCATAGGGGGAGTTGACATAAAACGGCTGGGCTTCCGCTTGCGCACTGGTACCTGCCGTTGGGTAGCGCACGTGGCCAATACCCATACGTCCTTCCAATCGTTGCATGTCACGGTTGCGAAACACATCGCGAACGTAACCTGCACCACGCCGCAGTACCAAACGACCTTCATGACAAGTGGCAATACCTGCAGCATCCTGACCACGGTGTTGAAGTAAGGTCAGCCCGTCGTACAAGCGAGTACTGACACTGTCTCGCCCTACAATCCCGATGATGCCGCACATAGTGTTTAAGCCTAACCGCGTGAGAAGTCAAAATGAGTGGCTATGGAGCCAGGAAGTTGTGCATGCAGTAAACGCGCTGCATATTCGAAGTAAGGCATGGTGGCCGATCCCTTCCACCAAGTCTCTTGTTTGATGCTCGGCGACAAATGCGCAGCCAGCACCAGCAAAACAACAATGATGACACCACGACCACAGCCGAACACCACGCCAGCGGTGCGATCGATCTTGGTCAGCGAGTTATTGTCGACAATGCGCTGAAACAACCAGCTGATCATGGCACCGATTGCGAGGGTGCCGAAAAATAAAATCATTGCACTGATACTGGCGCGAGCCACCGGCGTTTCGATGGTTTCAGTCGGTAGCAGGGTTGAGAATTTGGAGGTGAACATCAAGGTGATCAAAATTGCCATGATCCACGTCGCCAGACTCACGGCTTCGCGGAAAAACCCGCGCATGAAACTGATCAGTGCGGACACCAGAATAACGGCCAATACAGCGAGGTCTATACCTGACACGGTGCCTCTCGCCTGCTCGATAAGAAGCGCGCTATCTTAGCAAGATTCCTCACGGATAACTCACAACGACTGCACCACGACCGAGTAGTTGCTCAACTTTGCCACGGGTATATTCGGCACGCCCCTGATCGATCATCGGGCCAACCCTGACTCGGTACAGCGCGCCGTCGGATTCAGATTCGGTCACAAACGAGGGATACCCCGCTCGCCTGAGGCGATCGCGCACCGCTACTGCATTGATCTCGTCGCGGAAGCTGCCAGCCTGAACCACCCAGGCGCTCAAGGTTTGAGCGGTGTCACGCGGAACTCGTGGGTTTGCAATGGCCGTTTCATCGTTCATGTAATCTGGCGGATTATCCTCGCCAACCCGGATATCGATCGCATTGTTGCCCGCTCTGGACGGATTGGACACGCGCATTTCCGGGATAGCAACCCGCTCTGAATTCCCCTCCTCATCGATAATGCGGGGCGGTTCCTCTCGCAGACGCTCAACGCGCCGAAACTGGCTTTCACTACCAGCGCCATCGAGAATCAGCGGCAATACAATGACAGCAATGGCAATCAACACTGCTGCTCCCCACAGCCGCTGTCGAAGCTTCTGTGATTGCTGTTCGTCGCTGGATTTGCTGGCCATCGTGTTTACGACAGGCTCGATTGAATAGCGGCTATTGTATAAAACGAGCCACAAACAAGCACAGGTTTGTTATCTGTATTGGCTAATTGCAACGCTGCCGATAACGCGTCTTCAGTACTATCGTAGCCAGTGACAGCAACCTCGCGGGCATCAGTGTCCACTGGCGATTCTGCCTGCAAACTGTCCTGCACAATAGCAGTCATCTCATCCACCGGCATAGCGCGTGAATCGATCAGTGCGGCACAGTGCCAGGAGGCAACGATAGGTGCCAATGCCGTAGTCACCCCGACCAGATCTTTATCGCCAAGAGCTGCAAACACCATGTGTGCGGTTTGCGTGCCCATTTCCGCTTGCCAGGTTCGGCTGAGCACAGCGGCTCCCGCTGGATTATGGGCAACGTCTGTTATCACCGGCACGCCGTCGACCTCGTGACGAGAGAAACGACCATCAATACGCACCACCATCAAGGCTTGTTCGACAACAGCATCGGCAACCGGCAGACGCTCACTCATCAAGCGTACCGCCGCTACGGCACAGCCCGCGTTGCGTCGTTGATGATCCCCCGGTAAAGAGGTATTGGGTAATGCTGAATGTTGCATCGAACCAATATCCTCCACTGCAAAACCCTGAGCTTTGGCGTACGCCCAGAATGATGCGGGTGGATCAAGTTCACCCAGCACAAAGGGTTTACCCGGGCGACCGATCGCAGCTTTTTCTGTGGCGATAACTGACAAGTCAGAACCCAGATAACTTTCGTGATCAAGCGCAACGCTGGTTAAAATCGCGCAATCAGTATCCCAAATATTGGTTGCATCGAGCCTGCCGCCCAAGCCAACCTCTAGCACAACCACATCAACTGCAGCGTTGATGAATACTTGCATGGCAGCAAGTGTTGTATATTCAAAGTACGTTAAGGTATCTGGTTTACGTTGCTCTTCAATTTGCGAAAGCGCTTTGACAACAACAGACGCATCGACCATCTCACTATTGATCTGGATACGTTCACGAAAATCAACAATATGTGGCGAGGTATAACTACCCACCTTGTATCCGCCGCTTGCATAAATACTGGACAGCATGGCAACCGTTGAACCCTTGCCGTTAGTACCAGCAACTGTGATGATCGGTATATCAACTTTAGCGATGCCCAGGCGATCAGCCACCCGCGCAACACGTTCAATTGTCATATCAATCGCGCTGGGATGAATCGTCTCGAGCCAGTCAAGCCAGCTCTCAAGCGAATCAGAAGAATCCATCAAGCGCTGGCAAGGCTGAGCTCAGGCTTGTCTCCGAGTTTTGCCAACAAACGAGCGAGTGAATCGCGCATCTCACGCCGATCACAGATCATGTCTATCGCCCCGTGTTCAAGCAAGAACTCGCTACTCTGAAATCCATCGGGTAGTTTCTCTCGCACCGTCTGCTCTATAACGCGTCGACCAGCAAAGCCAATACGGGCTCCTGGTTCTGCAATGATGATGTCGCCAAGCATGGCCAGGGATGCAGAAACACCGCCCATGGTCGGATCAGTCAACACCGAGATATAGGGAATAGAACGCGAGGCCAAACGCTCCAACAGCGCGCTGGTTTTGCCCATTTGCAGCAATGAAAACAAGGCTTCCTGCATACGTGCACCACCACTGGCGCTAAAACAGATAAACGGTATCCTCTCTTCAAGCGCTACATCGCAGGCTCGGCAGAAACGTTCGCCAACGACAGATCCCATCGAACCTGCCATGAACTTGAAATCAAAAACCGCAACCACAACCGGCATGCCATGAAGCTGCCCGCGCATGACGACAAGCGCATCTTTTTCACCAGAGTCTTTGCTAGCCTGACTCAATCGATCCTTATAACGTTTGGAGTCCTTGAACTTCAACATATCAACGGGTTCGACCGACTCACCAATCTCCATTCGCTCGCCGGCATCCAGTAGACGATCAATACGCTTTCTTGCACCAATCATCATGTGATGACCGCACTTGATACAAACGTCCTGAGCGCGTTCGAGTTCTGCGTGGTACAGAACGTTCGAACAATTGTCACACTTGACCCAAACGCCTTCAGGGACATTTCCCTTACTTTCATTGCGCGGACTGATACGGGCAGGAATAAGTTTCTCAAACCAGCTCATACCTCTAACAGCAGCGGCCGCCGCTGCTGATTTAGACTTGTCTTCGTTCTTATCGTCGTTGTTGTCTTCTTCGCTCACGTCTTGCTTTCGCTCATTTTTGCCAGTCAGGATGACCAACGATGATTTGTTCAGGTTTGCCAATCAGCTTTCGCCACTGCATGCATAAACCTCTGCATGGCATCTGCATCCTTGACGCCTTTATCGACCTCAACACCTGAACTGACGTCCACCGCCATCGGTTGTAAGGTTTTAATACCATTGCCAACATTATCTGCATCAAGCCCACCAGCCAAAATCAATGGCAGGTTCACACCACCCGCCAATGCCTGCCAATCGAAGGTATGACCTGTTCCGCCCAATTCGCCGGGTGCATTGCTGTCAAACAAAAAACCTCGACAATGGGCAAACTC
Organism: uncultured Granulosicoccaceae bacterium; assembly: GCA_964594905.1. Classification (GTDB taxonomy): domain Bacteria; phylum Pseudomonadota; class Gammaproteobacteria; order Granulosicoccales; family Granulosicoccaceae; genus Granulosicoccus. The sequence goes on along the minus strand of CAZQOI010000046.1, from coordinate 19,316 downwards.
ACTCAATGCCTCTAACGAAGGTAGACCGCCAGCCATGCCAATGGCCTTTAAATAAGGCCGCTTGAACTGTTCGCAATATTCGCTACTTTCACGACCATGAAACTGCGGTAGCAAGCCCGGCATCTCCTCAAGTACTTCCCTTATGAAAGCAGGCTCAGCATCGAGAAACAAGCCTACGGTCGTAACAAAGGGTGACAATTTCGCCGATATGGCTCGCGCCGCCGCTACCTCAACATAGCGTTTACTGGCCGGGACAAAAACGAAGCCGAGCGCATCTACACCAAGCGCCTCAGCGCACAATGCGTCCTCCACGCGAGTGATGCCACAAATTTTGACTCGGGTTCGGCGCGTCATATGACTACGACCTTAGCAAAATGGCTTGGTTTCGTGTTGTGCTGACAACAGAACAGTGTTGTTCAAGGATGCCAGGGTGGCAGACTCGTATCGCTGAAATCCGGTATACCGAACTTAAGGGGATACTGTGGTTGTATGAAATAAAGACCATGTGGTGGCACCGTCGCACCAGCAAGAGTCCGATCCTGCGCCTCAAGGAGTTCCGCCAGCCAGGACACTGGCCGCTCACCACGCCCCACTGCCAACAGGCAACCAGTGACGATTCTGACCATATTGTGCAAAAAACCATTGGCCTGAATATCCACATGAACTTCATCACCGTCACGGATAACACTGACGGCTTGTACCTCACGGATGGCATGGTTCGCCTGACATTCTGATGAACGAAAGCTTGAAAAGTCTTGTTCGCCGACCAGTACTTGCGCCGCGTCATGCATACGCTGTGTATCGAGCCCTACCCGTTCCCAGCCAATCATCCCGGATCTCAATCCCGGTCGTGTGGCGCGGTTGAGTAAGGAGTAACGATAGCTACGATTCAAAGCACTGAAACGGGCATGAAAATCATCGCTGACAGGTGATGCCCAATGCACGGCCACGCGTTTGTCGAGATGGCTGTTAACGCCAAATGACCAACCGGTCAGTGGGCGTAGGGTATCGCAATCGAAGTGCACGATTTGAGCGCGTGCATGCACACCCGTATCGGTCCGTCCGGCACAGTGAACGGTGATGGGTGTTTGAGCGATGTGGGAAAGGGCTTGTTCGAGTTCTGCCTGAACCGAATGGCAATGCGGCTGGCGTTGCCAGCCGCAAAAGCCGCCGCCGTTATATTCAACGGCGAGTGCGTAACGCAAGACTTAACTGATCTTGCGCAGCAAGGTTTCCGCTTCGGTTACCTGTTGTGGGCTACCACTTTTAACGATTTCACCAAGCGCACTACTGGCTGAATCGTTATCACCCATATCGATATAAGCTTTGGCAAGATCCATCATGGTATCCATCTCATCACTGTCAGCAGCAACATCGCCACCAGACAACAGTTCATTGTCTGCAGTGAGATCAGGAATCTCAAGATCATTCATCGCACCGCCATCACCCAATAGCTCAGTGCTATCGAGATCCATATCAGTGGAGAGTTGATCAAGATCAAGGGTCAGGTCATCAGCCACCGAAGACAAATCAAGGCTGTCATTCGCAGCATCAGCAACATTGCTGGCATCAAGTTCGTCAAGATTCAAGCTTTCGTCACCAAGACCACCAATGGTGTCACCAATTGAATCACCTAAGCCACCAATGCTATCTCCAGCCGCTGCTGCAGCACCGCCGATCGCTGCCCCTGCGCCACCGATTGCCGCAGCGCCAGCCGCTAAACCATCGCTACCTGCATCGGATACCTTGTCCAAAGCACTGTCAGCATCTGAACTGAAATCAGGAAACTCGATAGTGCCCGCATCATCAGAAATTTCATTGGCAACCTTACTGAAGTCACCGGTCGATTCAAGATCTTCTTCACTGAATGCAAAGGCGGGATCAATACTTTGATCCATCAGTTCCGATTCATCACCATTATCAAAATCAACTGCTTCGTCAGCCGACGTGAAATCACGGCTGACACTACTGGTAGGCATGTCGATATCGTTTGATGACGTGAAGTCGGTTTCATCAAGCGCAGTACCGCCAACCTGTCCAGTCCCTACCGATTCAACTGTAGAGGCAGCTGACGAATACAAACTGTCGCCAGGGCGAAGTTCAACACCCAGCGCTGATATTTTTTCCCATTCAGGGTTCGCAGTACCAAACCGTTGTTGGTAATCAGTTGCAGCTTGATGAAAACCCTCACCATTACCTTGTGCGTGATAGGTTTCTAAAAGCTTGACTCGGTATTCAGCGTTATCCGGTTCTGCCTCAATGCCTTTATTCAGCAGTTCCTCTGCCTGGCCATGTAAGCCATAGGCGAGATAAACATCAACTTCGGAAATCGTGTCGTCTTTGTCGATGCCATCTTCGTCGAAATCTGAAATGGCTTGAGTTTCAGAACCAAAATCCATCGTGTCATCAGTGTCTGAAAAACTTGCTGTCTCGGCAAAGTCGGCGTTCTCGAACTTGTCTTCAATCTTGTCTTCGACCTTGTCGTCATCGCCACCGAATACACCACCGATAGCTGCGGCACCCGCACCTGCTGCTGCGACTCCAGCCGCTCCTGCAGCACCCGCCGCACCTTTTACAGCATCGACACCTTTGCCCGCTGCACTACCGACTGCATCACCAGCCGAAGCAATTGGATCATCAGGAAGATCAAGATCACCATCAACTTGTTCGTCGAAGACTATCGGAGCACCATCAACATCAAGCTCTTCAGGATCTGATTTCTTTCGTCGGAATAACAAGAAGCCAAGCAGCAAGGCAGCGAGAGCACCAATACCCGCAATCAGCATCTTCATCGGATCTTTGAGGAAATCCTGATACCAAGGCGTTGACGCTACCGGCTCTGGGGTTGCAACCGCAGCAGTCGATACAGCTTCAGCGTCGGTGGTTGCGTCTGCATCTGTGTCTGTGGCAATAGACGTAATTTCGGTCAGTTTCTCTTGCGCATCGCCAGCTGCGTCTGTGACAGTCGCTGTCACATCAGCAACAGCAGAATCTGCAGCATCCGCCGCATCACCAGCCAAGTCAGCGACCGCATCACCCGCTGCATCGCTATCGGCGACAATGTCGGTGGCGCCATCAGCTATTGCGGCAACTTCCGCTTCGGCAGCTTCCCGAGCATCGCTAAGCTGTGCTTCAAGACGCGCTACTTCGTTTTGACGCAGCGTAACAAGCGCATCAAGGTTATCTGTCGTTGCACCTAATTCATCAGCTTGCTCTGACAGATCATCTGTCTGGATACGTGTTGAGGACAATTCTTCACGCGCTAATTGCAACTTGCGGTTGATTTCAGACAATCGCGACGTATCGCTATTGGCATCATCGCTAGTGGCACTAGCACCGCTAGTGGTCGTAGACGAATCTGCAAGTATTTTCAGTTCATCACGATTAAGAATTTCATTGCGCGCAGAATCAAGTATCGCTTGCGCTTCAGCCGACAAACCACCGCTTGTCACATCACTATCGGTATTACCGGTAGCGTCACTGTCTGTTACCGCGTCCGTTACTGCAGGTTGATCTGCAGCACTGTCTGCGGAACTGTCTGCACTCGCATCAGTTACATCAGCAGTGGCGTTGTCGTCAGTGTTTTGATTTTCAACCAGAGTTGTCGATTGTGTTTCACGCAGGTTGTCGCGGTATTCCTGCCACAACTGGCTCTGTTGGCCTATCGCTGCAAGTGCCTGACCCTGCGTCAATGTAGAAGCTGCATCCGCGTCAGGTATGCGTAGAATTTCACCAGCTTTAACCAAATTGATATTGCCTTGGATAAATGATGATTGGTTAGCTTCAAGCAAGGCCATCATCATCTGTTCAACTGATACACCGCTCTGGGCATTGGCAGTAGCAATTTCGAATAAGGTATCACCACGTTCAACAGTTACTTCCGTGGCGCGTTCTGTAGAGACAGTCTCTTCGAGCTCTTCAAGCGATACGATAGTAGATCCATCGCTCGAATCAGCGAGATCTGAATCATCTATTTCTACAACAAAGTCTTCAGTTGTTTCTGCGCTAGTCGTTTCTTCACTCGCGATGACAAAGTCATCTGATACTTCTTCTGCACCACCACCAACAACTTCAATTTCAAACGCATCAGGATCGAACGCAAGCTCAGCTTCGCGTGTTTCGATCGCTTCAGTATTAGGAACGCCAGAATCAGTTAGTGAAATGACTTCACCTTCAGCTGCAATCTCATCAAGACCTTCAAGTGAAATAACATCACCACCATCATCGATATTGACAACAGCTGAGTCTTCAACTTCAGCACTCGCGCTACCATCGACTACCTCAACTTCAAAGGTATCGGCCAGCGCAACATTGGTATCGCGTTGAATAGGTGTTGGTGAAACCAGAACTTCCTCACTACGCTGCACGACCGCTGGTTGATCAGCCACTGTGTTTCGCTCAGTTGCCGACGGCGTCATGAACACGGGTGGATCAAGGAGGACTGTGTATTCGCGCACCATACGACCTTGTGGCCAATCAACTTCGAGCAAGAAGTTCAGGAACGGCTCAACGACAGGACGGTTACTACTGATCCGAATGACCGGAACATTAGAGGATTGATCGACAGTGAAGCGAAGGTCGGTTAGCGCTTGAGAGCGATCGATGCCCGCGCGCGCAAATGCATCGGCTGATGCCAACTGCACTATCATGCCGTCCAATTCACCGGGCTTGACTGACGTCAGCCGGATTTCGGCGCTCATCGGTTGATTCAGCGCTGAGCGCATCTCAATGTCACCAAGCCCAAGGCCAAAGGCGCCACCGGATGCCAGAGCCAGGCTGACTGCTGCTGCCGTTGCAAGTTTTCGCACTTTTTTGTGTCCCGCTATGTCGATGATACAAACCCTAACGGCGGAACTCGTCGCGGCTCGCATCAATCGAAGTTATTTGTCACAACGCTATCTATAGCTGAATTATCGCACCAATTCAGCGGCTTAAGTTAGCGCTCACAAATGGTCAGACACCAGACACTCAGCAATCTGCACACTATTCAGTGCAGCACCCTTCCGCACATTGTCGGAAACAATCCAAAGATTGAGCCCATTTTCAATGCTTATGTCCTCACGAATCCGCCCCACATAAACCGGATCAGCTCCCGCTGCTTCGGTTACGGCGGTCGGGTAACCCCCGTCCTTTCGCTCGTCTATTACCACCACTCCAGGGGCACTATCCAGCAATTCCCGGGCCTGTTTAGCACTGATAGGCTCCCGAGTTTCAATATGAACAGCCTCTGAATGGCCATAGAAGACGGGTATCCGCACACAGGTCGGATTCACCCGAATGCTGTCGTCTTCCATGATCTTGTGGGTTTCCCACACCATTTTCATCTCTTCCTTGGTATAGCCGTTCTCTTGGAAGCTGTCTATATGAGGTAAGGCATTAAAGGCAATCTGTCGTGGATAAACCGCCGGATCGATCGAAAGACCATTGAGTAAACGAGCTGTTTGCCCACCAAGCTCCTCAATGGCTTCCTTACCCGTGCCGGAGACCGCCTGATAAGTGGCAACATTGACGCGGGTGATGCCAAACGCATCGTGTAACGGTTTCAGGGCCACCAACATCTGAATGGTTGAGCAATTCGGGTTGGCGATGATATTGGTGCTCTTGTACTGAGCTATCGCATGAGCATTCACTTCTGGGATGATTAGCGGTTTGTCATCGTCGTAACGGAATTGTGAAGTATTGTCGACAACTACACAGCCAGCCGCCGCAGCCTTAGGCGCATAAATTTCCGACACCGAAGCACCTGGAGAAAAAATACCGATTTGCACTGTGCTGAAATCAAACTCAGCCAGATCTTTGACGACTATCTGCTTGTTGCCAAATTCAACCCGCTTGCCAGCCGAGCGCGAACTCGCCAAGGCATGAATTTCACCCACGGGGAAATTTCGCTCTGCCAGGATCGACAGGATAGTTTCACCAACAGCCCCAGTTGCACCAACTACAGCTACATCGTACGTCTTTGACATTTTTCTAATTTCCGCTCAGCGCAGCCAGGACAGCCGCACCCATTTCATCAGTGTTAACAAGTTTTTCATCTTTCTCATCAGTCGCAATATCCTGGCAGCGATAACCTGCCGTCACGACTTGCCCAACTGCCTTGTCGATAGCATCGGCGGCTGCGGCTTCATTCAAGGTGTAACGCAGCATCATGGACGCGGACAAAATGGTCGCTAATGGATTGGCAATGCCCTTACCTGTGATATCTGGCGCTGAACCATGCACGGGCTCGTACATGCCTTTGCCTTGTTCATCGAGAGACGCCGATGGCAACATGCCAATTGAACCTGTCAGCATGGCCGCGGCATCTGACAAGATATCGCCAAAAATATTACTGGTAACAACCACATCAAACTGTTTGGGTGCGCGCACTAGTTGCATGGCCGCGTTGTCAACATACATATGTGTGAGTTCAACATCGCTATAGTCTTTCGACACATCAATAACAATCTCGCGCCAAAGCTCAGAGACTTCTAATACGTTAGCCTTGTCCACTGAACACAATTGCTTGTTACGAGCACGAGCTATCTCGAACCCGCGAATGGCTATGCGACGAATTTCACTTTCGCTGTAAACCATAGTGTTGAATCCAACGCGTTCACCATTGCGTGTTTCGATACCGCGCGGTTCACCGAAGTAGATGCCACCCGTTAATTCACGAAGAATCATCAGATCAAGCCCACCGACCAGGTCTGCCTTCAAGGCTGACGAAGCAGCTAACTCGGGATACAAAATGGCTGGGCGCAAATTAGCGAACAAGCCCAGTTCTGCACGCAGTCGCAATAGCCCACGTTCAGGTCGTAAGTCCCGCGGCGCTTTGTCGTACTGCGGACCACCAATGGCACCAAGCAAAATCGCATCAGCTTCACGGCAAGCATTCAAGGTTGTATCGGGTAAGGGGTTTTCATGCTTATCCCAGGCAGCACCACCAAAGATATGTGTTTCAGTGGTCAAGCCAAGATTGTATGCGTCGTTTACAACATCAAGCACCTTGGCAGCGGTCGCAACAATTTCTGGACCGATACCATCGCCGGGTAAGATAGCGATTTTTCTAGATTGACTCATTTAAACGGTCTCCGCATCAGGTACTTCTGATTGTCCAAGGGTTTGCTTCTCATTCGCTGCTGCTGCAAACCAGGCCTGCATGTGTAAATCTTCGAGTACACGCTTTGCATATTTGGCAGATTCGGTTGGCAATTGAATCTGATAGGTATTGAATCGCGAGATAATTGGCGCATACATCGCATCGGCAACACTGTAATTGCCAAACAACCAGGGGCCACCACTCTCTTGCAGTGCATCTTCAAAGAGCTGCACAATTCGATTGATATCAATGCGCGTATCAAGGTTGGGCTCGAAACCCTTGACTATGCGTCGGCAATTCATTGGCATGGTGCTGCGTAGTGGTTCAAACCCTGAATGCATTTCAGCACTCATGGAGCGAGCACGTGCGCGGTCAACACTATCCTCTGGCCACAGAGCAACACCATCGTCCTTGTCGGCCAGATACTCACAGATAGCCAGTGAATCCCATAATACCAATGGCCCATCGTGCAACACTGGCACTTGTCGTGACGGACACCACTGATCCATCATCGCATCCATCTTGTCTGTAAAGAGTGGAATATTGACTTCAGTGAATTCAATACCCGCATGCTTCATCAGTATCCACGGGCGCATCGACCATGACGAGTAATTCTTGTTACCTATTACAAGCTTCATGAGAACAACCAGGGAGCCTGTTCTCGACGTTTAGCTTCGTAGTCTTCGATATGATTACGTTGCTGCAGTGTCAGCTCGATATCGTCATAACCGTTAAGCAGGCAGTGTTTGCGAAAGCTATCAACTTCAAACGGATACACATCACCTTCAGGGGTCGTCACAGTTTGCGCTTCAAGATCAATCGCAAGTTTGTATCCCGGGTTTGCCTCACACTCACTACTGAGTTTTTCGCAAATGCTCTTATCAAGAACGATCGGCAACAGACCACTCTTGAAAGAGTTATTGTGAAAAATATCGGCAAACCCCGGTGCAATAACAGAACGAAAACCATAATCATCCAGTGCCCACACCGCGTGCTCACGTGAGGAACCACAACCGAAGTTGTCGCCCGCAATCATGACCTGCGCGCCTTTATAACGCGGCTTGTTAAGTACAAAGTCCGGATTCGGTTGACGACTGTCAGGGTCCTGGCCAGGGAAGCCCGGATCAAGGTAGCGCCATTCATCAAACAGGTTCACACCAAAACCAGAGCGCAGGATGGATTTTAAAAACTGTTTTGGAATGATCGCATCGGTATCGACATTCGAGCGCATCAAAGGCATGACAAGACCGTCGAGTTTGTTGAATTCTTGCATTGTTCAGTCCTCCACTCAGAAACTGCGTACGTCGACAAAATGGCCGGCAATGGCAGCAGCGGCCGCCATGGCAGGGCTAACAAGATGAGTTCGCCCACCTTGCCCCTGTCGACCCTCAAAGTTTCGGTTCGATGTCGATGCACATCGTTCACCGGGTTCGAGCCGGTCGGCATTCATTGCTAGACACATCGAACAACCAGGCTCTCGCCACTCAAAGCCTGCCTCGATAAAGACCTTATCGAGCCCTTCTCCTTCTGCTTGCTGTTTAACCAGACCAGAACCAGGGACTACCATCGCCTGCTTGATCGAATCTGCAACCTTTCGATCCTTGATAACTGCAGCCGCTGCGCGCAAATCTTCGATACGCGAATTGGTGCAGGAACCAATAAAGACACGGTCAAGCTTTATGTCACTGATCGGTGTTTGCGCTTCAAGGTCCATATACTCCAGCGCACGCAACATGCCTTCGCGTTTGTTCTCGTTGTGATCAGCCGCGGGGTTTGGCACTTCACCATTAACCGACGTCACCATCTCAGGTGATGTACCCCAGGAAACTTGCGGCTCTATTGTTGATGCATCAAGACGAACCACCTCATCAAACTCCGCGTCATCATCACTCTTGAGATCACGCCACGCGACGACTGCTTTTTCCCATTGGTCACCACTGGGTGAAAATGGGCGGGACTTCAAGTAGTCAATTGTTGTGTCATCAACCGCAATCATGCCTGCACGTGCGCCAGCTTCGATAGACATATTGCATACGCTCATTCGCCCTTCGATGGACAGTGCACGAATAGCATCGCCACCAAATTCTATCGTGCAACCTGTACCACCTGCAGTACCGATACGTCCGATAATCGCCAGCACAATATCCTTGGCAGTGACACCTGGGCCAACCACGCCATCAACACTGATCAACATATTGCGCGACTTCTTTTGCAGCAAACATTGTGTTGCCATGACGTGCTCAACCTCGGACGTACCAATACCAAACGCCAGCGCGCCAAATGCACCATGCGTTGAGGTATGCGAGTCACCACACACCACAGTCATTCCGGGAAGAGTTGCACCTTGCTCAGGTCCAATGACATGCACAATGCCCTGACGCAAGTCGTTCATTTTAAATTCCGTGACGCCGAAGGAATCGCAGTTGGCGTCCAGAGTTTCAACCTGCAGGCGTGATACGGGATCCTCGATACCACTGGCGCGATCAGTGGTCGGGACATTGTGATCAGCAACCGCCAGCATTGATGAGGTACGCCAAGGCTTGCGCCCGGCCATCGTCAGCCCTTCAAAAGCCTGTGGCGAGGTGACTTCATGCACCAGGTGCCGATCGATATACAAGAGTACGGTGCCATCGTCCTGCTGACGCACCACATGCGCATCCCAAACCTTGTCATAAAGTGTTTTTCCGGCCATCGCTTAGCCCTCCCGTCGTTACCGCAAGATATGTCCATAATATCGGCGTAGAGTGAATTACTCAAATTCATATTTGAAATGATTTTCATTCCATGTTGGAATACATGGATGGATATCCCCAATCTGAAGGCATTTGTCGAGGTCGCTGAGCGGCAGTCGTTTTCCCTGGCGGCAGAATCCTTGTTTATGACCCAACCTGCTATCAGCAAACGGGTCGCAGCACTGGAATCGGAACTGGGCGTCGCCCTGTTCGACAGGTTAGGTCGACAGATACAACTAACCGAAGCGGGAGTTACCTTTCTACAAAGTTGTCGTCGTATCCTGTCAGATTTGAGTGTGTCGACGGACGAAGTACGCGCACTGTCGACGACTATCGGTGGGAAATTACGAATGGCGACAAGCCATCATGTCGGTATACACCGCCTACCGCCTGTGCTTAAAACGTTCACTCAGGCCTATCCCGATGTCGAACTGGATTTATTGTTTATGGATTCAGAACTCGCTTGTCATGACGTCGCGGATGGATCGCTAGAGCTCGCTGTCGTCACCTTACCCGATGAGCCTTTTGCCAATCTTGTGACTGAATTAATCTGGGTAGATCCCTTGGTCGTCGTTACGGCGCCCGATCATCCTCTGGCAAGTGAACGCAATGGCTCGGCCCTGCCACCTGATGTACTAAGTAAGTATTCGGCAGTGTTACCAGCAGTTGGCACAGTAACGCGAAAAATACTCTTCGATGCCATTCACCCTTTCAACATTAAACTCGAAACAGCATTGGAAACCAACTACCTTGAAACGATCAAGATGATGGTGTCAGTGGGACTAGGTTGGAGTGCTTTACCATCAAGCATGATTGATGACAGTATCGTTGAAGTTCCCATTAAGGGACTACAGATGCAACGGCAACTGGGCGCAGTGCAATTGAAAAACAGAACTCTTGGTCGTGCAGCAAGAACCTTTGTGCAGATGCTTCAGACAGAAACGGATGCGTCATGACAGACAGTGTAGGTAATCAATGGCGATGACTCAGCTATACGATGTCGCCGTTATCGGTTGCGGCTCCACAGGGCTTGCTACTGCCTACTATCTGGCTCGCCAGCATGGCATCAACAATATCGTTTTGATAGACGCCGGCGCTCCAATGGCCTTTACGTCTGCGCAATCAGGCGAGAACTATCGTAACTGGTGGCCGCATCCAACGATGGTCGATTTCACCAACCGCTCCATTGACTTGATGGAAGCTATCGCCGTTGAGACTGACAACAGAATCAACATGACTCGGCGAGGTTATGCCTTGGTGACTCGCGATAACGATATCAGCGAATTGCTCGAACAACTGCAATTTGGACTGGGTGATGACGCATCAACATCGATACGTATTCACGAAAAGGCAGATGCGAACAACTACGAACCTCCGACGAGTGCTGACTGGGCAGCAGCCCCCACAGGTGTTGATATTCTTCGCAATCAGCAATTGATACAAAACACCTTTCCTTCCTATGATAAGGATGTACAAACCGTTATCCATATCAGACGTGGCGGTGATATCAGTGCGCAGCAAATGGGTATGCACATGCTGGAGTTTGTTAAAGAACAAGGCGCAAGCCGTGTTACCGCTACGGTTATTGGTATCGAAATAGGTAGTACGTATACGGTGAATATCAAAACTGCGAATGGCAGCGAGTCTATTCGTACACGCAAGATAGTAAATGCGGCGGGACCATTTGCAAATTCAATCGCCAGGATGCTCGGCACCACGCTGCCAATCCACAATACCTTTCAACAGAAAATTGCGTTTGAGGATATCGCCTCAACAATCCCGCGCGACCTACCATTCTCGATAGATCTCGATGCTCAGCAAATCGATTGGTCGGCTGATGAACATGCGACGCTGCACGAGGATGATGATTTCCGTTGGCTGACAGAACTTATGCCAGGTGCCATTCATTGCAGGCCTGACGGTGGTGACAACGGCACCTGGGTGAAACTTGGCTGGGCTTATAATCAAACACCTGATTTAACTACTCGAGAGCTACCACTTGACGATCACTTCCCTGAGGTGGTGTTAAGGGGCGCTGCAAAGCTCAACCCATCACTTAAACAGTACTATGGCCAATTACCTCGAAAGCGACATCACTACGGTGGCTGGTACACATTGACCGATGAAAACTGGCCACTGATTGGACCCATCAGCACCGACAATCAACTCAATAGCGTATTCATGAATTGCGCACTATCAGGATTTGGAACCATGGCGGCTTGCGCAGGGGGCGAACTATGTGCCGCGTGGGTGGTCGGCGCTGAATTACCAGACTATGCACCCGCATTCTCACTGGAGCGGTATGCTGATGTGTCGCTGATGGAACAACTTGCATCTAGCAATAAGGGCATCTTGTAGAACTAATTGCATAATTAAAGCTCGCAACTGAATCAGCAAACACAGCTATATCTGTGAGGAAACTGTGACGGATCTACTCAATGATCAACCCAAAGATCAAACAAGCGTTCAGCTAATGGATCAACTAAACGATCAACGCCAGCGAATTGCAGCGGCACAACTACAAGACGAAGCGGTTGTTTTAGCTGAACTGCAATCAGCAGCAAGCATTGACATCTCATTGCGTCAGGCGGCGAATCAAACAGCTATTGAGTTGGTCAAGCAAATACGTGCCGACGACAACCCCGGCATTATGGAAGTGTTCCTCGCCGAATACGGCTTATCCACCGACGAAGGTGTCGCCTTGATGTGTCTAGCCGAAGCACTACTGCGTGTTCCAGATACAGAAACCATGGACGCCTTGATTGAAGACAAGATAGTGCCATCCAACTGGGGCGAACATCTTGGCCAATCCAGTTCCTCCTTGGTCAATGCATCCACCTGGGCTCTGATGCTGACCGGAAACGTTCTCAATGATAGTGATACTGGGATCGGTTCGGTACTACGTGATGCTGTCAAACGTTTGGGCGAGCCGGTTATTCGCGCAGCAGTTCGACGCGCCATGAAAGAAATGGGTAATGAGTTTGTACTCGGAGAAACCATCGACGAGGCACTGGAGCGCGGTGCAGACAAGGTAGAAGCTGGTTACACATATTCTTATGACATGTTGGGTGAGGCAGCGTTGACCGACGCTGATGCAGATGCTTTTTTTCATGCCTATTCAGACGCTATCGCATCCCTTGAGCCACATTGCCAACATGACGACATTCGATTGAACCCCGGCATCTCGGTAAAGCTCTCTGCATTGCACCCGCGCTATGAAACTACCCAACATGAGCGTGTGCTTAAAGAGTTAGTACCTCGTTTAAGTGTACTGGCAAAGGCTGCCAAAGATGCACGCATGGGATTCAACATAGATGCCGAAGAAGCCGATCGTCTGGAACTCTCGCTTGATGTCATCGCCCACGTATTGGCGGATAAGGATCTGGAAAACTGGGACGGCTTCGCGGTAGTCGTGCAGGCCTACAGCAAACGAGCTTTACCGGTTATCGACTGGTTGTATGCACTTGCCAGCCAGCTTGATCGAAAAATCATGGTAAGACTGGTCAAGGGCGCTTATTGGGATTCTGAAATCAAACGCGCACAAGTTGAAGGCCTCACAGGTTTCCCTGTCTTCACCCGAAAAGCTGCTACTGATGTTTCCTATGTGTGTTGTGCAAAGAAGCTCATCACCATGACTGACAGGATCTACCCTCAATTCGCCACACACAATGCACACACTGTTGCTACCGTCCTGGAACTAACAAGCGACCCAAGTAGCTTTGAGTTTCAGCGTTTACATGGAATGGGAGATGCCTTGCATGATCTGGTTCTGCAAAATCACGGAACACGCTGCCGAATCTACGCACCCGTGGGCGCACATCAAGACTTACTCGCCTACCTGGTAAGGCGGCTCCTTGAAAATGGTGCCAACAGCTCTTTCGTGAATCAATTGGTTGACACCAACACACCGGTGGAAGTTGTCGCTGCTGACCCTTTTGATGCAGAAGGTCTAGGAACACCAAACCCCGCAGCTGTAAAACCTGCGAATCTGTTCAAACCAGAGCGCATTAATTCACAAGGACTTGATCTGCACGACTCTGATGTCATTGAAAAATTCAATGCAAATAGAGATGAGTTCCTGAAACAACAATGGCAAGCCGACCCATTAGTCGCTGCAACCATAACAGGTGGTCTGCGTAGCGTTGTGTTTAATCCAGCGGACGAATCAGATATCGTCGGTCACGTGACAGAAATGTTTGAGACTGACGTCAATACCGTCATGCAAACAGCGACACCTTGGTCAGTGTCAGTGGATAAACGCTCAACCATTCTCAATCGTGTGGCTGATCTCTACGAACATCATCAGTCAGAGCTCTTTGCCCTGCTCTGCCGTGAAGCTGGCAAGACACCAAACGATGTCGTTGCAGAACTACGCGAAGCAGTCGATTTTCTTCGCTACTATGCAGCTCGCTGCAAGACATTGTCAGGCACTGCTCTTGGGCGCGTCGTGTGTATCAGCCCCTGGAATTTCCCACTGGCCATTTTCACTGGGCAAATCAGCGCAGCACTTGCCGCTGGCAATGCAGTCATAGCAAAACCTGCTGAATCAACACCGCTCGTTGCTGCGCGAGCCGTGTCTCTGATGCATCAGGCAGGTGTGCCAATCGCTGCGCTGCAGTTGATACCGGGAACAGGTTCGATCATCGGTAGCGCACTCGTTTCGCATCCACAGACAAACGGTGTGGCATTCACGGGTTCTACCGCTACGGCGAAACTTATCAACCGAGCGATGTCAGTCGCAGCAATTCCAGGAGCCCCGTTGATTGCTGAAACGGGTGGTTTGAACGCAATGATCGTTGACAGCACCGCTCTTCCTGAACAAGCCGTCAGAGATATCGTTGAGTCGGCGTTTCAATCTGCCGGACAACGATGTTCAGCACTACGCGTGTTGTACCTGCAAGAAGATATCGCCAATTCGCTACTCAAGATGCTCAAAGGTGCCATGGATGAGCTCACGCTTGGTGATCCCTGGCAGGTATCAACCGATATTGGTCCAGTAATCAGTCAAGAGGCACTCACTGATATGCAGGCATATGTTGATGCTGCCAAGGCTGAGGCCCGCATCATCCATCAAGTACACGCACCATCGAACGGTAATTTCATCGCACCTGTCGCCATAGAGGTATCTGGCATAGAAGCATTGGAAAAAGAAGTATTCGGCCCGGTACTGCACATTGCACGCTTTGAAGCGGAAGACATTCAGACTGTTATCAGTGCAATCAACGCTGAGGGTTATGGACTGACATTCGGTTTGCACACTCGCATCGATGGTCGAGTACAGGAAATTGTCGACGGCATCAATGCTGGTAATGTGTATATCAATCGTAACCAGATCGGAGCAGTTGTTGGCAGCCAACCCTTTGGTGGCGAAGGATTATCTGGCACAGGACCAAAAGCCGGTGGCCCACATTACTTGACGCGTTATACCTCACTCGAAAAAGTAACTGCTAATGACAAGTGGGACAACGCATGTGATCTACCGTCACTACAAAATCAGATACACAAGGCCGATAAATTTGAAGAGATCAATAAAATCAAATTGCCTGGCCCAACAGGTGAATCGAACAAACTAAGCTTGCATGCGCGAGGCCCAGTACTTTGCATGGGGCCTGGCGAAAAGGCGATGCAACAACAGATTTCCACGGTACAAGCACTTGGTGGTATTGCAATTGGCACGATGGGTTCGATACCCGCGAGCACACTCACCACACTCGAAGGAATTACAGCCGTGATCTACTGGGGTGACGATGCGCAAGACTATGCAATCGCATTGGCCAATAGGCAAGGACCAATCTTGTCACTGATAACTGGCAATCCAGACATCTGTCATGTTGCCCATGAACGTCATCTCTGCATTGATACCACTGCAGCAGGTGGTAACGCGTCCCTACTGGCTAGTGACTAGCAAGAAACGACAGTGATTTATCTGGGATTCCATGAATCCAACTATGCGATATGATGAGCACAAATCACCGACCGGTCAGCCGGTAATTGAACTAATGGATACTGTAACCCGATGAAAAAAATTGTATTGACCGGTGCTGCTGGTCGACTGGGATCCTACCTGCGTGAGCCATTGGCGGCCATGGCAGACGAACTGGTTTCCACAGACATTGTTGATGACATTGGCAAGACCTACAAGGGAGAAAGTTACCAGCAAGGTGATCTGGCTAGTCTTGACGACATGCTTCGCGTTCTGGAAGGTGCAGACATGGTTGTGCATATGGGTGCCTATGCTGATGAGGGACCGTTTGAGCAACTACTGGGACCGAACTTTGTCGGTGCTTATAACATATGGGAATCAGCCTATCGCAACGGTTTACGACGTGTTATCTACGGCAGCTCTATCCATGCCGTCGGTATGTACCCCAAAAATGAATTCATCGATACTGAAGTACGTCACCGACCCGATACTTTCTATGGTTTGGCAAAATGTTTTGCGGAAGATTTGGGCAGTATGTATTGGGACAAACGCGGTCTTGAAAGCGTACACATGCGTATCCTCTCGTGTGCGCAAGTCAATAACGCGCGGGCATTGGGTTCATGGTTGTCCTACGATGATCTTGTTCAACTAACACAACGTTGCATTGAAGCACCAGTGACAGGCTTCAGCGTGATCTACGGCGTATCCAACAATGATCGCGCGCCGGTCGATAATTCAAAAGCGCACTTTCTCGGCTACCAGCCCAAGGACAATGCCGAGCAGTTTGCTGAGAAAGTATTAGCCGAGGAGCCACTGATGAGCCCACAAGACCCTGGGCATATGTGCCACGGTGGACCCTTTGCTGCTGTCGAGTTGGGTAACAGTGGTACGGCACAAATGAATATTATTGATGACAAGAAACAATCCTGAGTAGCATTTACCCAGGTTGTTATTTTAACGATCGATCAATTCATTCAACGTGAACCACAAACTCAAGGAACTACTATGAGCGACAAATCAGTTGCACTAATCGTTGCAGGCGGTAGCGGTATTGGTGCGGACGCCGCAAAAACATTATCGGAAAAGGGCTACGACATTGCCGTGATGTCTGCGTCCGGCAAAGGAGAAGCGCTGGGCAATGAATTAGGCGGTCTGGGTTTTACCGGTTCCAACTTGAATCCATCTGATCTGGACCAGTTTGTTAACCTTTCCATGGAAAAATTTGGTCGAATCGATGGTGTAGTTAACTGTGCAGGACACGGCCCTAAAGGATCAGTGGCAGATATAAGCGACGATGACTGGCACCTGGGGATGGATTACTACATGTTGAATGTAGTTCGCATGACGCGACTGGTTTTGCCCATCATGCAGAAACAAAAATCCGGATCAATTGTCAATATATCAACCTTTGCAGCGTTCGAACCAGATGCGGACTTTCCAACCTCTGCAGTGTTTCGTGCCGCACTGGCTGGATACTCAAAACTGTTCACCAACCAATACGCCTCTGACGGCATACGCATGAACAATGTGCTGCCGGGCTTTATAAACAGCTTACCTGAAAAAGAAGATCGTGTTGCCCGAATTCCGGCCGGCAGGTACGCAGATGTTCGAGAACTGTCACAGACTATAGCTTTTTTAGTCGGCACTGAATCAAGTTATATAATGGGTCAGAATCTTCGAGTCGATGGTGGCTTGACTGCATCAGTTTAAGTGCGATCTTTGGATTCAAACCATCTACCGAACGATCACAGTAGCTTGCCTGAAACGAAGTACTTTTTAATGGAGTACTATTTTCCCGCCAGAATCTGTTTCTTACGCGCACGGATGCGCTTGGAAGCTGTCTGCGTGCCATCGTGAAAACTTCCGAACCAACGATCCAGAGGTATCTCTTCTGAACCGTAATTGCACTCAAAGTACCTGTGATGCAGTTGGTGGTGAAACGAGCCCGCTTTGATAGTTTCTTTGTCCTTGATCAATAGCTTGTCAAAACCAGAGTGGGAAAACACAGCACCCAAATTCAAAGCGAACAAGTGAAATAACACATGGATTGGGTGCGAAGCTAATACGAAATGAATCAGGATTCCCGAATAATACAAGGCATGCTCTACAGGGTGCATCGAGATACCAGACCACGGCCCGACGTTGATATTGCGGTGATGAATATGGTGAACGTTTTTATAAAACCAAGGAATATGTATCAGCCTATGGATCCAATAGAAATGGAAGGATTGCCAAAAACGGATTATAAAAAACATCAGTAAAAACCAAATAGGTGATGTACTAAAGCTGTCTAATGTCGGCACCCAATTGTTTGCGGCAAAATAGAAGTAGATGATCGCCCACGCTGACCAAATCGGTACGCCAGAGGCGAGGCTCCAGAACATGTTGTCCCATGTTTGATAACCAAACTTAAAACGCTTTTTTCTCTCCATCGGGCGTACATCAAATTTCAGCTGCATTTTCTGCCCAGCTATGACGTAGAAATAGACATGAAGCACACCGGCCATAGTCAGGAGCGCGCCTAAGTTGAATGCGAAAATCTGCACCATCCAGCCGGCGCTGAGCATTTGCATCGTCTCTACACGTGGCAACAGAAACACATAAACGAGAATTGCCCAAAACAGATGGTTAACTGGAGGTGTCAACTTTAGCCATGTTCCCGCAAGCCATGTCAAAGCCGCTTTTGGTTTGGGTGGAATGTCGAACACAGGTGACATGCCTATGGGCAAGTCAGGATGGTAATTCCACTCTTTCGATGGGCCCGCAGTTTCGTTCGCAGGCAAAGGCTTATCGGGATCAGACACGAACAGTTTCCTCGCGTGTCCTCACATTAATATGATCTAGGTCGATAGTCTGGACCGATGGTCTAGGCCGACGCGATAACATAATATTTGCGGACATACTTATCGACGTGCCAGACAGGCTCAAGTCCTTTATCCATAACAAAGGCATCGCCTGCTTTAACGATACGGGATTTACCGTCAGCGGTTTCAATTCGCGCCTCGCCTTCAAGGATGTGACAAAATTCTATTTGATCAGTCATTGGACCGCTAAACACGCCAGCAGTACTGTCCCACATGCCAGATTTAAACGACTCATCCGCACTCACAAAATGGCTCCAAACCTTTTGTTTGGGTTCACCTTCTATGATGTCTTCAGCAAACTCTTTGTCGAACGGTGCAATCGTTTGTTCAGCGAAATTAACGAACTTCATCGTTATCCTTGCTCCGTGTTCAATTGCCAAAAAAAGCGATAGCGGGACTTATACCTGCGTTAAATCGAGCAGCAAATTGAAGTGCTCAGAACGGAATATCGTCGTCGAAATCCGCACTTGCCTGAGTCGCAGGTGCCGGTGCGGCGGAACCTGACGATGACGCCGATGTGCCAGCACTTGAACTCGCAACATCGCCACTGTCTTCACCACGTGCCATACGCCAGGCTTGCAGATTAGTGAAGTACTTGCCATTCCATTCACGTCCACGCAAGTCAAACTCAACAGTCACAACATCACCTTCGGAATAATCGTCAACCAGGTTGCACTTATCCTGCACCAGTTGAAACTTGACCATTTGCGGGTACT
>CAZQOI010000045.1:21346-25584 GCA_964594905.1 uncultured Granulosicoccaceae bacterium | reverse complement strand
ATTTGGCTAAATACTAATTCTTGACAAAGTCCAGAATATGACGGAAGATGTTCTCGATGACTTCTGAACCCAACAATTCAGATACGGCTGATTTCTCGGATGCGCTTCGTAGTTCAGGTCTGCAGGTGACGGCTCAGCGTCTAGCTGTCTATCGGGCTGTGAAAAAAACACCCCATGCGATGGCTGATGAATTGTCCGAGATGGTCCGTGAAGAAATCGGTGCCATATCCAGGCAAGCAGTCTATGACGCACTGAATGTGATGTCGGAACATGGCTTGATCCGTCGAATTCAGCCGTCGGGGTCTGCGGCGCGTTATGAAGACAGGGTGGATAACCATCACCATCTGGTTTGCCGTGAGTGTGGGTCCCTAGTTGATGTCGATTGTGCAACGGGCAAAGCACCTTGTCTGAAGGCGAAAGATGATCATGGCTATGTCATCGACGAAGCTGAAGTCACCTATTGGGGTGTGTGCCCCGACTGTCAAGAATAAACACCAACCTTATTACCAAACTAAATATGTACAGGGGATATAAATGACCACTAATGATAGGAACAGTGCCTCCAAGTGTCCGATGATGGGCGGAACCGCGTCTTCCTCGGTAACGTTGAATCAGCTTTGGTGGCCTAATAAACTTAATGTTCGCATCCTGCATCAGCACTCTGCGTTGTCTGATCCAATGGATGAAGACTTCAACTACGTCGAGCAGTTCAAGAAGCTCGACATGAAAGCCCTAAAGAAAGACTTGACCGATCTAATGACCGATTCTCAGGACTTCTGGCCTGCAGATTACGGTCACTACGGACCGTTCTTCATTCGTATGGCTTGGCATAGCGCTGGTACTTATCGCCAGTTCGATGGTCGTGGTGGAGCAGGTTCTGGTTCGCAACGTTTTGCACCGCTTAATAGCTGGCCGGATAACGTCAACCTTGATAAGGCGCGTTTGCTCTTGTGGCCAATCAAGCAAAAATACGGCTCCAGTATTTCGTGGGCTGATTTGTTGATCTTGACGGGCAATGTCGCACTTGAATCAATGAATTTCAAAACTTTTGGATTCGCTGGTGGACGTGAAGATATCTGGGAAGCGGAAGAGGATATTGACTGGGGGCCAGAAAGCGAATGGCTCGGTGATGAGCGTTATAGCGGTGACCGCGAATTGGACAGTCCTTTAGGTGCAGTACAAATGGGACTCATCTACGTGAATCCTGAAGGCCCTAATGGCAACCCTGACCCCTTGGCGTCGGCGAAAGATATTCGTGAAACTTTTGGCCGCATGGCCATGAATGATGAAGAAACGGTTGCACTGATTGCCGGTGGTCATACTTTCGGTAAAGGGCATGGTGCTGCTGATCCTGATAAATACGTCGGTCCTGAGCCTGAAGGTGCGAGTCTGGAAGAGCAGGGTTGTGGCTGGAAGAATACTTATGGCAGTGGTAGTGGCGGCGATACCATTAGTAGTGGTCTTGAAGGTGCTTGGTCCACCAATCCAATTGCCTGGGACAACAGCTACTTTGGCAATCTCTTTGGCTATGAGTGGAAGCAAACCAAGAGTCCTGCCGGTGCAACGCAATGGATTCCAACTGATGAATCAGCGGCTAACTTGGTTCCTGATGCTCATGATCCTGACAAGCGTCATGCGCCAGTCATGTTCACCTCTGATCTTGCTCTGCGTGAAGATCCTATCTACGCACCGATTTCGAAGCGCTTTCATGAAAACCCAGATGAATTTGCAGACGTATTCGCTCGCGCATGGTTCAAACTGACTCACCGTGATATGGGTCCAATCACCCGTTACCACGGCCCAGAAGTGCCAAGTGAAGAGTTGATCTGGCAAGATCCTGTACCTGCAGTTGATCACGATTTGATCAGCGAGGCAGACGCTGCAGATCTTAAAGCGAAAATACTCGGTGCTGGTTTGTCCATTTCCCAACTGGTTAGTACTGCTTGGGCTTCCGCATCAACTTTCCGTGGTACTGACATGCGCGGTGGTGCAAACGGTGCACGTGTGCAACTTGCACCACAGAAAGATTGGCAAGCTAACGATCCCAGTGATCTCGCTAAGGCCTTGGCGACACTTGAGAAGGTTCGCTCAGACTTTGGCAAACCAGTGTCGCTTGCTGACGTTATTGTTCTAGGCGGTTGCGCGGCTGTTGAAGAAGCAGCCAAAAAAGGTGGTTGTGACGTCAAAGTACCATTCACCCCTGGGCGTACAGACGCTGTACAGGAAATGACTGATGAAGATGCGTTTGCCTATCTTGAGCCTTACGCTGATGGCTTCCGTAACTACATCCGCGATGGTGTCACTGGGCCAGCTGAAGCGATGTTGGTTGATCGTTCAAACTTGCTAACCCTGACTGCTCCTGAAATGACAGTGCTACTCGGTGGTATGCGTGTACTGAATGCTAATGCTGGCGGCTCGTCGCATGGTGTTTTCACCGCAACGCCTGAAGCGTTGAGCAATGATTTCTTTGTCAATCTTTTAGACATGGGTACTGAGTGGAAGAAGTCTGGCGATAACCTGTATGAAGGTCATGATCGCAAGACAGGCAAGGTCAAGTGGACAGGTACTGCTGTCGATCTGGTGTTTGGTTCCAACTCTGAGCTTCGTGCTTTGTCTGAAGTGTATGCAGCGTCTGATGCCAAACAGAAGTTTGCCAATGATTTTGCTGCTGCCTGGGGCCGTGTCATGGAGCTGGATCGATTTGATCTTGGCTAGTTCTGCACGTCCATACGTTCACGGTTAGTTCTTCACAGCTAGTTCTTCACTTGAGGCACTTTAGTATTGAATGCCCCGGTTGCGAAATAGATGTCGTGATCGGGGTTTTTCATGTTGACGGCTGCATTTAGCGAGCCGATGAAAAATACCTGATGAAGTAATGCACACTAGGGCTCTAGCCAGGATAGTTCGCCAGAGCACAGTGTGATGAATGAAACAGGGATCCCCGCTACTCCAGTTCTCGGTGTTATTGGTACTGGCCATCTGGCCAGTTACACAGTCGCTGCCATGATGAAGGCTGGCCACGATGGCGAAATATTGCTGTCCCCACGGAATAAAGCGGTGGCTGCCGGCCTGTCCACACGTTTCGGATGCCGGGTCATGTCCGACAATGCCGCTGTGGTTGCCAACTCTGATGTGATCCTGCTAGCCGTTCGCCCAGCTGATGCAATGGCTGCATTGGATGAGCTGAATCTTGCAGAGGATCAAATTCTGATGTCAGCTGTCTCAGGTCTCTCGGTTAAAGACCTGGAGACGATTGCGTCACCCGCGACTGTGGTTCGTATCATGCCGTCGAGCTTTATCGAACATGGCGACGCTTTCATCCCACTTTTTCCCGCTAATCCAGTTGTTGCAGGATTATTTGGTGAGCGATGTCCGGTAGTCGTGTTCGATTCTGAGGCTGCTTTCGACGACAGCATGATTGCTTCTTGTGCTTATGCGTGGACATTCGGGCTTATGCAAACATTGGAGCAGTGGTTTATTGAACAGGGCTGGCCGAGCGATTTAGCCCGTGAGATGGTGCAGCGACATATACAAGGTGCCGTTGATGTCTCCCGTAATCGGCCAGACGTCGCTCCAATAACACTTCTTGGTGAAATCGCAACGCCGGAAACCTTTACCCGAGCGGGCTATGAGGCCTTGCATGCAGCTGGAGGGAACAGCGATTGGGTGGCGGGTCTGGAAAAGGTTAAAGCGTTAAGAGGATAATGTTAAGAAATGAGGCAGGAATCTTATCGAATTATAACTAACACATTTCTTGCACTAGAATGAAACAACGGAGTACTGGAAGGCGCGCCGAAAGGTGTCCTGACAAGTTTCCTGAACGGTGCTACCAGCTTCAGGGCACTATAAGTCTGTATTCACGCCGCGTGAGCGGAAGACAACTTGAATTTCAACATGTGGAGAGAGAGCATGAAGAGACTGACGGCAGTAACTGGTAAATCGTTTACCCGTTATCTGATTATCGCTGCGTTCACCGGCCTTTTAGTAGGTTGTGGTGGCGGCAGTGGTGATACAACTGACGATCCGGATTTTGACCTTGGCGATCCGTTCGATCCCGATGATGTCGATGGCGATGGAATCCCCAACGCGCAAGATATCGATTTTGACCCAGCTGATCTGGACGGCGATGGCATCCTGAATATCGACGATGATGATGTTGATGGCGACGGCATCATTAACGAGCTTGATGAAGACTTCGTAGCAGGTGATGCTGATGGCGACGGTTTTACCGATCCGTC
>CAZQOI010000045.1:0-21246 GCA_964594905.1 uncultured Granulosicoccaceae bacterium | reverse complement strand
TGTAAGGCATGACGCAGCGAGGGTGGTGGTCATTGGCACTTGGCCTGTTGGCGGGTGTGGCCATCATCCTCGGATTCAAAATGTTGTCGGGCCCATCGGTAAGCGATGGCTCGGCGGCGGCACCTGGTGATACAGATGCTCGGACAATTACTCGTTCAAGTGAATCCGACAGTGCTGTATCACCGTTTTCCACTGACGTAAATTCTAATGGTGGTGCCGATCAGTCAGCTAGTTCAGCGAGCTCTGTTAATACCGTAGAGCGTCCCACATCTGTTGATACTGCTAGTGAGCCGAGTGTTACGAGGGAATGGCCTGAGGTCGATATCTATTCACTTGGGCAGCGCAATATCACTGATGCAGACTTCGCTACTTTAGTGGAGCGACTGAAAGCAGATCCTGAATTCCTGCAAGCCATTATCAATGAATTTCGATTAGAGACCGACACCGATCGGCTCCGACGTCTGGCCCAGTTGCTGGGCGATGTGAATCTTCCAGAAGTCACAGCGCTTGCCAGTGAGTTGATTTTCTCAGGTGATTCTGCATCACGAAAAGTTGGCCTTGAGCTGCTTAAATACGTGCAACCTGGCAACAATGATGCGCGTGAACTAGTTGCAGGTTTACTGACTACCGAATATCAACCTGAAGTATTGGTGGATACCTTGAATACTCTCGCTGTTCCTGGCGAAGTGGATAATGAATCGCGTGCTGGCATGTCTGAACAGGTCGCCTTACTGGCGACTCATCAAGATGCTCGAGTTCGGCGAAGCAGTATCGATATCCTGTCACGCTGGAGTGAAGATCCTCAGCACACACCGATTATTCTGAATGGTCTTCAAGATGAGGACAGATTTGTACGTCAAACATCAGCCTATGCATTGGTCGGTCATGAAGATGAAAGCTATGAAGTCATTCAATCATTGTTAGCGGTGGCGGCGAACCCGGATGAGGAAAAGCGCGTACGACGCGGATCGATACTCGCCCTCAAAGGCATGGCTATCGATACTGAAACGAGAAATCGCGTTGCGGCTATCGAACTTCAGTTGAACACACGAACTCTGGATAGATGAAGTTAGACACCAAGCGTTTAAAACGCATCCATGAACTCGCTGATAAGCATATCGAAGCCAAAAACTATGCATCGATAGCCTGGCGAGTAACGCAAAATGGTGCGGTTCTGGATGAACAATTTCGTGGTTGGTTTGACTACGAGCAAAAACGCAAGCTGGATGAAAACGGTGTCTATCGAATTTATTCGATGACAAAACCTGTCGTGGCAGTCAGAGCCCTGCAAATGATTGAAGCAGGCTTGTTGTCACTTGATGATCCAGTGCATCGCTGGGTGCCAGGTTTTGAACGTGTAAAAGTCATTAGCGCCGATGGTCAGTATCAACCAGTCCAGCGCCACATCACAATCGAAGATTTACTCACCCATCGAGCCGGTTTGTCCTACGATTTTCTGGCAAATTGTACGGTTGCTGATATGTATCGGGAAGCCAATTTCGCGGAGGATAGCAGCCGATCCTTAAGTGATCTGGTCGACGCCATCGCAGCGATGCCTTTGGCGAACCAACCAGGTGAACGTTGGTATTACAGTTACGCCAACGATGTGCTTGCCGAAGTACTGGTGCGCATCAGCAATCAAACCCTTGAGGACTTGTTGACTGAACACTTGTTTCGTCCATTGGGTATGGATGCCACCAGATTTAGTATTGCATCAGATAGAGTTCAAGATCTTGTTGCCATGTATGGACAAAAGGATTTGGGGCAAGTGCCTGATCCTGGTTTGACAACACACGAACTCACCGCTTTGAATGTCGATGCAGCGCATCCTGTTGATAAGGGCGCGAATTTTTCGCGCGGTGGACATGGCTTGTATTCAACTCTTGACGACTATTCGCGATTCACGGAAGTTTTACTCAGCGGTTGTTCGGTTGATGGACAACGCTTGTTGTCTGAGGCCATGCTTGAGATGTCCTGGGCGAATCGATTAACGCCTGAGCAAATGCCGATTGGTATGAATGGAACAATTAATCCAGGCTATGGATGGAATCTGACCGGCCGCGTCATGACTGACCTGGGGCAAAGCTTGAATCTCACCGCATTGGGTGAGGGTGGTTGGTCAGGTGCTGCGGCAACACACTTTTGGGTAGACCGGACAAATCAGATTGCCGGTGTTGTTATGACGCAGTATTTGGGTTCTTGCTTGAACCTGGGTGGCAATGTTCAAGCAATCGCTTATGGAGCCAGTTAGCGTCATAAGACGTTCGGTTTCTTGTCTCTATTAGTGCTTATTTAAGGTTAGTGCTAATTAAGATTCTGCTGGTGGTGCAGACTTGGCGAAACATTCTGCACCGGTCATATCTTCAGTTTTGTTTGCAAACGAATAAAAGTCAGGCTTCTCGTCGATAAATACCTGATTCCCGAACACCATTTCATCGTCAGGTTCGAACAGCGCGACTGACACCATGTGTTGCCCTGATCCCAGCAGTCGATAAAACAAATTAGAGCCGCATTTGCTGCAAAAACCTCGTTCTGCCCAGGCAGATGAAGCGTGAATACGGAGATGTTCCTCGCCTTCAAAGCTCACATCAGTACCACAATTTATTTCCATAAACGGGCCACTGGCCCAACGTCGGCATGTTGCACAGTGACAGGCGCCGACCGTATTAGAGGACTGTGTTGCAGTAACCTTTATGGCACCACACAGGCAATGTCCCTTCCGTTCTTTTGTTGACTCGGCCAAGTTGTTCTCCTTATTTCGAATCGAGTGGTTTGTAGTAACGCATTAGTTCGCCGTCAAAGCCTTGCCTTTCGTACAAGGCACGCGCCTTTGTGTTGTTGGCGAATACGTGTAACGATAAACTTCTGGCACCTCTCGATGCAGCTACTGTTTCTGATTCTTGCATAAGTGCGCTGCCTATGCCAAACCCTTCTGCCGACTTGGCTAGTGCCAATACTTCCAGATGGGCACTGGGCTCTCCACTCAACAATTCATTGCGAGTCGTGATGACCGCGACACCCAGGATTGTTCGTGCTTCTGTAGTGAGCGCAACGATGATATCCATATCGCTGCGTGTTCCTGACGCCCATTGGCGAATGATTTCGCGGTCACCTTGCCAGAGATGATCAGGATTGCGATGTGCGGGAACATCAAAATCAGCCAATCGAGGTAACAGCGACTCTATGCCTTCTAGATCGCCTACATTAGCTGGTGTTATTAGATATTTCATCTGTGATATTTAAAACCAAATTATGATCACGAAGAACGCTATAAAAAGAAAAACCGTAAAAGCAAGTGAAAATCTCTTGTTTGATGCCAAGATAGAAGGCTCCCCTACACCTGTCAGAAGACGTTTGACAGAGGCTGCTCTGAATATTCCAATTTGCATAGACCAGCAATAAGTGATCAGAAATACTGACGTTATACCGATCAGGAAAATGGTGCCAGATGCGATTGAACTGGTGTCCCTGTTCAGAAGCATGAGAATAACCATCGATAAGCTCAGTACTGTTAACAAAACTAATTCTGAAATTGTTGTGTGCCGAGCGCGAGATGCTTTTAGAAAATCGATATCTTCACGAATATATTGCAGTGTGTCCCGGCGATGCCGAGCTAGATACTTGCGTCGTAACGAACGTGCGCGAAACTCGACATCACTGGATGCTTGCCAAAGACGAGAAAAGGTTGAGGTCTGAAGAAGTACGTAAAAAATTATCAGTAAATTGAGATATTCGAAAAATCCTTGATCTGGATTACCCTGAATATAGTGTATAGAGGTTCCGAGCAGTAGGATAGACAGGACAAGTGAAATAAATTGAATTGAATGGTCCCCGTTGCGAAGTGTAATGGCTACGGCCGACACAATATAAATTGCACCTATTGCGAAATTAACATTAGGCAGTTCTTGTCCTAATAAAATAAGAAAAATAGGTGCGAGTACAGGTGACACTAGTGCGACAAGCGCGATGGAGTTTGACGTGCTACGAGCGGCCCCAATATGGTAGAAATATGAATTTGCTGCCACTAAAATGCCTAAGGCTATTGCCAGCATGACTTCCTGTTGCCCTATCCGGAAATCAAACGACGCCTTTGAACTGAATGCAATGAAGCAAATCAATGCGAGCGTTTTTCCTGTTTCGCGAACGAGAATCAGAGAAGAAAACATACCAACACGCTTGAACAAGGGGTGTTGATTCATGAGCTTTTGAATTGTCGCAACCGCACAACCCATGAGCGCCGCAGCGGCTAGCGCAAAATAGGTGCTGGACTTGCCAAGTATTGATAGGCTGAAGGTTTCCGTGTTAAGTAAAATGAAACCGACGAAAAATATTGATACTGCTAGAAGGCTTGACCAAGCTCGATCATTTTCTCTTTTCAGAATAAAGAAGAGGATTATCGCCGTGAATATTGGCCAGCCTTCAAAAATAACGGCATTAGCAGGTAGCTCTCCGTTTCGAGCGGCGAGCGACAGCATGACATAAGAGCTGGCTGAAAAAATGGCGTCAAGAATTATGTATTTTTTTATGCGCGCAAGTAATGCTCCGAGCCGTCTTAATCGGAGTCGCCAATTATGTATGTGGCGAAGCATTAGAATGCCACCACAAATGCCCGTGACTGCAGTATTTATCACCAGAAAGGTCCAAACCAGTGAAGGGTTTTTAGAACCAATGGTGAGAATGAAAACAGGTTGAAGCGCCCAGAGAACTGCCGAAATTAGGACTAAGACAAACGGTGATAGCCGGCTGAAACTCATGAGACGGGAAACCTCAGATCCAAAACTACACTTTACTTGAAAACAAAGCCTCTAAGAAGTCGGGCTGCGTTTTCAAATCATATGTTGAATCTCGAGCTTGCTTGCATCTGGCAGGTTCTTGAAGGCGTTAAGTTATTCATGTGCTTGCGAGGCGTTGATCTAATTTTACAGCCCGCTCCTTGGTGGCGTTTAGCTCATCATGATTGTCCATTTTACCCATTGTCTCGGGCCAACCCTGACAATGTCTCTCGACTAGATTAGCCAGCATCTGTATATGATCATCGCGATCATTCAGGCAAGGTATGTAGTTGAACTGTTCACCTCCATGTTCCTCGAAATATTCACGATTTTCGCCATCGATTTCTTCAATTGTTTCAAGACAATCTGCTGAGAAGGCGGGAGATACAACATCAATGTTCTTGAAACCCTCTCCTGGTAATTTTTTCATCGTTTCATCGCAATAAGGTTTTAACCATTCCTCTTTTCCAACGCGAGATTGGAAAACGACGCGATACTGTGTGTCATCAAGACCGAGTTTTTCGGCGAGTAGGCGCGTTGTTTTATGGCATAGGCAGTGGTAGGGGTCACCCGATAATAGGTATCGCTTGGGAATACCGTGATACGACGTGATCAGTAAATCACCCCGGCCCTTTTGCTCCCACGATTCTCTTACCGTCGCAGCGAGTGCATCGATGTAGGCGGTCTCATCGCAGAACTGATTGATAAACCGCAATTCCGGAATCCATCGTGTCCTTTGCATTCTGTCTGCAATCGCATCAAACACAGATGCGGTCGTGGTGCCCGAGTATTGAGGATACATGGGTAATACCACTAACCTTCTTACATTAGCCGCTTCCAGCTCGGTAATAGCGGAATCGATTGATGGATTTCCGTAACGCATGCCGAGTGCAACAACAACTTCATCAGCAAAACGATTGTTCAACTCCTTCTTTAGCGCGGCTGATTGTTTTTTGGAGATGCTCAACAGGGGTGAGCCGCTCTCTTCGGACCATACTTCACGGTAGGCCTCGGCGCTTTTGGACGGCCGCACTCGGAGGATCACACCGTGCAAAATGATCATCCACAGCCATTTTGGCAACTCAATGATTCGTGGATCGCTGAGGAACTGGGCGAGATATTTGCGCACCGGTCCGGTCTCTGGCGCTTCAGGTGTGCCGAGGTTCACTACAAGGACGCCAAGGCGCTCAGGTGTGCCGTGCTGGTGGTCTGGTCTGCCTATGTATTTCATCGAATTATCGTGTTCAATCGCCGCGAGATCATGCGTTTTCTACGCATCAGGACGCCATTTGGAACGGATCAGGCCTCTGGCGCAAATCCCGTCTCGGGCATAGGTAAAATGACACCCCACACTAGCCACTAGGCAAAGGTTGTCGTAGCATCAGCAATAAGGCGGACGATATGCGAACCACCATTACAGATTCGGCTTCATTATAAGCCAGTCAACTCCATCCCATGAAACGAAATAAACAGCAAACAGGTGCTCTGTGGCGATAAGTATCGCAGTACCGCTCGAGGGACAACCGAGTGAGCGCCGAGTTGCGCTCGATCCATCGCGGGTGGAGCGCTTGTTGTCGCAGCCTGGAATTACTGTACGCATTGAGGCTGAGTGCGGCCATGCTGCAGGTTTTCACGATGAAGACTATGAAGGTGTGACGGTCTGTGATTCGTTCGCTGAAACAGTTGCGGGCGCAGATATTGTTACCAAGGTCAAACCTCCGACGCTTGAAGAAGTTGCAGCATTGCCACCAGGCTCAATCCTGATAGCTATCATGTCTGCGTTTCAGCATTTGGATGTTGTCGCGGCGCTGCAGGCCAAGCGCATCACTGTAATCGCGATGGATCAGTTGCCGCGGATTACCCGCGCTCAACCAATGGATGCCTTGTCTTCTCAGGCGACAGTCGCGGGTTATAAGGCTGCGTTACTCGCTGCTGAATTGTCGCCCCGTATGTTCCCGATGTTGACTACCGCCGCGGGTACAATCAGGCCATCACGTGTTTTGGTTGTGGGTGCTGGGGTTGCGGGTTTGCAAGCGATTGCTACGGCGCGACGGCTTGGCGCGCAAGTAGATGCCTACGATATACGTCGTGCAGCCAAGGAGCAAATTGAATCGCTGGGCGCTCGTATGATCGATACAGGTGTTGAAGTCGAGGGTGCTGGAGGATTTGCTCGCGCCTTGCGTAAAGAAGAAAAGCAAAAACAACATGATGTTCTCGCTGAGCATCTCTCACAAGCACATGCGGTCATTTGTGCCGCTTCCATCCCTGGAAAAAAAGCACCCTTGATCATTACAGAAGATATGGTCGATGGAATGCTCGCCGACACCGTCATCGTTGATATGGCTGCTGAAACAGGCGGTAATTGTGAATTGACAAGGGCTGGAGAACACGTACATCACAATGACACTTTAATAATTGGTCCGCTGAACTTGCCTAGCCACGGCGCTGTGCACGCGAGCGAGATGTATGCCCGCAACATTCACTCAATGATGCAGCTGTTTCTGAAAGAAGATGGCATTGAACTTGATCCTGACGATGAGGTGATATCACATGCGATATTGACCCACAACGGGTATATCAATCATGTGCCAACCGCCGAACTAATGGATGTCGAACCTGTAGCGTTTGGCGCTGTGCCAGCAGATGTGTCTTCAAATGAGTCGGATGGCTGGTTGCGGGAATCGCCAGAGTCGTCTGAGTCAGTTGATGACGACGAAGTCGATAGCGTTCAGTCTGAGAGTGATTCTTCCATTGCGTCGCAGCCACTTGATAAACCCAACGCGTCAGATTCTTTTACAGATGCGCCTACAGATGCGCCAGTGCAAGTTGGTGTTGGCATGGATACCGCGCCTGAGAATTTAACAACTGGTGAGCATCAAGATACAGATGACTTGAATGGAGATTACCAGGTCGATGAGCAAGCGCTTGAAGATCTGCAGCGTCTGGATGGAGTTGCAGGCACAGAAGAGCCTGAAGAAGTAGCTGACGATCTGACACGTATCGAAGGTATTGGACCTGCATTGCAGGAGCGTTTGTACTCGTTTGGTTTTTTGAGCTGGCGACAACTTGCCAATCTTGACGATGACGCTTTGAAAACACTCAGCGCGCAGTTGGAACTAGAGGAAACTGTTATCTCTGAACAGGCGTGGGTTGAGCAAGCGAAAGCATTGCTAGGGAACGAATCATGACCGGTATAAATGCGCTGTACATCTTTTTGCTGGCAGGTGTGTCTGGTTACATATTAATTGCTCGTGTTCCATCGATATTGCATACCCCTTTATTGTCTGGCTCAAACTTCATTCACGGCATTGTGCTCGCAGGAACAATGCTTGCGCTTGGTCAGGCTGAAACCTTGATGCAACAGATCATTGGCTTTGTTGCTGTCACTGCAGCTTCTGCGAATGTGGTAGGTGGTTTTGTAGTTACCGATCGCATGTTGGCATTGTTCAACATCCGCGCGATGAAGCGTCAGGCCAAACAGGATGCATCGGGAGCGGCTGAAGACCCTGGCAATGAATATGTTGCCAGTGAAGATCGGCGTATTAACCAGCCCGTCAATGGAAACAAAAACTCATGACGACTGGTTTGCCATTTGCGCTGGAAGTAGCTTGGTTTTTTGCTGCAGTCCTGTTTGTGTGGGGACTGCGTCGATTGAGTTCTCCAAGCCGTGCGCGCAGTGGAATTCATCTGGCAGGTGCCGGCATGCTCGTCGCCGTTGGCTCCATGATTGGGCACCCGGACTTACACACTAACTACATACTTATTTTTATTGCGATGGCCATTGGTGGCACATTGTCTTACCTGCACGCGAAAAATGTTGTTATGACCGATGTTCCGCAATTGGTCGCTCTGTACAACGGACTTGGTGGTGGTGCAGCGGCTGGTATAGCTGTCATGGCCTTACTGGAGGTTGATGATGCGAACGTTGCGGCGAATACCTTCGCTGTACTTGGAGTAGTTCTAGGCTGCATTACGTTTGCGGGTTCGCTGCTTGCTTTCAATCGTCTGCGAAGCCTGACTGACACACGAAGTCGTTTTTCAAGCCGGCAGGTAACTTATCTCGCCACAGGTGCCTTTATGCTGCTTGTGGGATTGTTATTGGCAGCATCCTCAACCGTTCACCCAGTTTTGTTGAGTCTGCTTGTTTTACTGGCCTTGTCGTTTGGGGTCATGATGACCTCTCCAATTTCAGCGGCGGATATGCCGGTGCTGATCTCGCTTTACAACGCATTAACAGGTTTGGCGGTAGCGGCCGACGGATACGTGCTGTCAAATCCGTCGATGATGGTTGCTGGTACGCTGGTTTTTACAGCAGGTGCTTTGTTGACCAGACTGATGGCTCGTGCAGTTAACAAACGCCTGACAGAAATCATGTATTCAGGTTTCGGCATCTCACATGATATCGATGAACGCAACGGTGCACGCGATCACGTCAATACCATTGATGCGCGCGATGCAGCGGTTGATATGGCCTATTCAGATCGGATAGTCATTGTGCCTGGTTATGGTATGGCAACTTCGCAAGCTCAGCACAAGCTGCGCGAGCTTACCCAGCTCCTGGAAGAGCGTGGCGTACAAACAGGTTTTGCGATTCACCCGGTGGCAGGGCGTATGCCAGGGCATATGAACGTGCTTTTGGCTGAGGCGGGTGTGCCCTACGAAAAAATTTCTGATCTAAACCAGATCAATAGTGAATTCTCTGAGGTTGATGTGGTGCTTGTCGTCGGTGCCAGCGATATTGTTAATCCCGCTGCACGTGACGATTCGACGTCCCCTCTCTTTGGCATGCCGGTGCTCGAGGTCGATCGTGCAAAACGCGTTATCGTACTAAAGCGCGGTGACGGCACCGGCTATGCGGGTATTGAAAACGCGCTGCTTTTTGCACCAGTCACGCGAGTCCTGTTTGGCGATGCCAAAGGCTCCGTGCAGGATCTGATCATGGCCATCAAGGGCCTCAACTAGGGATTATTCCCTTGATTTGTTCTGGTCCCAGCGCCACCGGCATCGCTCTGGCTGACAACGATTGCTGATGTTCAGGACCAATTGCCATTCGGCACCGTCATGGAGCAAAGGAAAAACACCATTTTCGACTCGAAATCTTTGTTAATTGCATGAAATTTGGCCTTCAAAGTACTTGACGATTTAAAAATTGCGCTGACCTTATGCACAATGGCTCAAAAACATTGAAGCAGTTCCGAAAATCGTGTAGAAGAGGCGGCAAGGGGCTGAGATATGCGTTGTAACACATTGATATTATTTAAATTTGGCGATTTGGTCGATTTTTGACCAATTTGCTTTTTGAAGCTTTTTTAACGCTGTTTTTTAGTATTTTTCGCATCCGTCCACAGGGTTATCCACAGATTTTGGGGATAAGTGAACCTGCTATCTGTCACCTGGCAATAGTGGATTGCAGCGTTAATAACCCTCGTATCTGTACAGCCTTTTGTAATTACACGAAAGTATTGATATTTCTGCCCGAGAAATTCTCCTTTCGGTGGCTGCGGTACCTCAGCTCTATCCCGGTCAACATCTAGATCACGTCGGAGCTATACGTGGTTTTTCACGAGGACGTGAGTTAGTAACAATGTTACTGAAGTCTATCTGACCCGTGCGTATGCTCAGTTAACGCCAGCATCGGGCAGAGATCCGGCAAATGGCGGATCGAAACTAAAAACATATCGATCAACAGTTTCATATAAAGAGTGAGATACCTGAAACACAGCGCAAAGTCTGTTTCGATAGCCTGTTTCATCGATCTCCCTCAAACCATTGGAGACCGAATTGATGAAACCCATTGCTCTTTCAATTGCCCTTGTGCTTCCATTCTTGTCTTTAAGTCTTCCTGCACAGGAATTTGACAAACAGAAAGCCACAGCTGAAGCCAAAGCTACAGTTCAGGCTTTTGGTGGTGCCCTTAAAACCGAACTAATTGCTGCAATGTCAGCAGGTGGGCCCTTAAACGCCTTGGACGTTTGTAACGTAGAGGCCATGCCAATCACGGCTCACGTGGGAGAAGAAAAAAACTCGGATGTTAGTCGGGTCAGTTTGAAAAATCGGAATCCTGACAACGTACCTAATGAATGGCAGAAATCGGTACTCGAGGACTTCGACGCTCGAGCGGCTAACGGAGAAGAGATTGGCCCAATGGCATCAGTTTCTGTTGTTGAAACAGACGGTAAAACACAATTGCGTTTCATGAAGGCGGTTCCGACGGAAGGCGCATGCCTTGCCTGCCATGGCCAAAATATCTCATCAGAAGTACAAACAAAACTGAACGAACTTTATCCGGAAGATAAAGCAACCGGTTACTCCTTAGGACAGGTGCGTGGAGCAATAGTGGTAGTAAAAGACTACTAATTTGAATGCAGCTTTTTTAAGGACTACGCACATTTAGCTAAGTTAGCCATCAACCTAAGAGATCATCATGAATACAGATCTGGAAATTCCCACTGAACTTCAATCCGTGGATAAAGCGATTTTCGATAAATGGTTTGATGAAAGATACAATGAAAAACTAAAGGAGCAAGAAGAAAACTCTGTTGGCCGCTTGTCGATTATCGCAACCAAGGGCACGATGGATATGGCTTATCCACCCTTTATACTTGCTTCGACTGCAGCTGCTCTCGATTGGGAGGTTTCCGTATTTTTTACTTTCTACGGGCTCGACCTGCTTAAAAAGGATTTGGATCTGGAGGTATCTCCTCTAGGAAATCCGGTAATGCCAATGAAAATGCCTTTTGGTCCCGATTGGTTCAAGGACATCAACTGGCCCATGCCAAACCTTCTCATGAGCAATGTACCGGGCTTCGAGAAACTGGCTACTGGTCTGATGAAGAAAACGGTGGAATCAAAAGGTGTTGCAAGTGTCGGTGAATTACGTGAAGTATGCGTGGAAAGCGGTGTGGAGTTGATTGCTT
The DNA here is from genome assembly GCA_964594905.1 of uncultured Granulosicoccaceae bacterium. GTDB lineage: Bacteria > Pseudomonadota > Gammaproteobacteria > Granulosicoccales > Granulosicoccaceae > Granulosicoccus. The sequence goes on along the minus strand of CAZQOI010000045.1, from coordinate 9,557 downwards.
GCCAGATGACTGTTGACCTGTTTGGCCACAAAAAAGATGACTTCATTCCTGAGATTGCTGAATGGGTTGGCGCTACCAGCTTTCTACCCAATGCTCAGAAATCAGATATCTGCTTATTTATTTGAGTTCTAATCAACCATGACGCATTTGATTTTATTTTAGTGACCTGACCTGGCTTGTTTTGACTTGACTTGATCCGAGTGGACCAAGTCTTCAAGCAATCAGGATGATGCAAGGTGTTTAAGGCTGGGTACATCGACGAGTGAGACTGAGCCACGAGACTGTGAAATCCACTCTCTACGTTGAAATTCACGCAACTGTCGTGAGATAACTTCTCGCGCTGTACCAATCTCAACAGCTAGGTGCTGGAGAGTTGTTGACACCACTGTGTCCGATTCAGCTAGTTCTATGAGCATTTGTGCAAGCCGTACGTCCAATCGCTGAAACGCCACTTCATCAACCATTGCAAACAAGTCCGTTATTCTTCTTGCAAACGCGCTAAACACAAATTCACGGAATTCACGAGAACGGGAAAGCATCTCGTCGGTTAATTCGCGCGAAATAGCTATTGCGCGCAAATCACACTCGGCAACACCGTAGGCTGAATAGTCCTCAAAGGCCAATAAGCAGGCGGTGGTCATGACACAACTCTCGCCGGCATTGATTCTGTAGAGAATAATTTCTCGGCCAGACTCAGAAACCTGTTGAACGCGAACACTGCCGTCGAGTAAAAGCATAAGGCTATCTGGCTGAGTACTCGGTCCGAACAAATTCGTGCTCGCCGGCATTTCAACCAATTTAGCTTTCTGCAGCAGTATTGCTTTGTGTTCTTCGTCTAGCTTGGCTAGTCCGGGAAAAGCAAGAGTCCAATCCATTTACCTCTAGTGCGCTTGCTTGCGGCATTATTCCAGTGTGCCAGGTGTATTTATTACATGGAGTAATCTGAATTGATCGAGCATAGCTATTGCAGTGTGGCTAACGTATAAATGTTCGAGGACGTAAATTTCAAGAGGTTGACTGATTATGTTGATAGCCAGAACAGTATTGCCGCCGTTGTTAGTTTTTAGCTTGAGTGCTTGTGGTAGCAATGCCAGTACAACCTTATCGAATCAGGAGGAGGAATTGCCAGTTAACATGGGTGGCGCGTTACCCAGCAACATTACCTTGGCTGCTGCGTTTCCTTCGTTGGAATTCGATTCATCCATATTTCTTACAGCAGTGCCTGATAGTAATCGACTGGCAGTTGTCGAACAGGGTGGCCGGGTTGAGGTATTTGAGAACGTTGATGATGTTGCAGAGACAACGACAGTAATAGATCTAACAGATACCGTATTGTTTCGAGGTGAGCAAGGGCTATTGGGGCTAGCCTTCGATCCTGATTTTTCGAATAATCGTTATGTGTATTTAAATTACTCCATGGATGGTCCACGTCGCTCTGTTATCTCCCGTATGTTTTGGGACGAGTCATCGAATCAGATTTTACGCGAGACTGAAAAAGTCATTATCGAGATCGAGCAACCATTCTCAAATCATAATGGCGGTATGTTGGCTTTTGGTCCTGACGGCTATCTGTATATCGGTGTAGGTGATGGGGGTAGTGGTGGTGACCCTCAAGGTCATGGGCAAAATCGATCAACACTACTGGGCAATCTGCTTAGGCTGGATGTTCACCCGAATGATGCGACAGCCCCGTATGAAATTCCAGCGAGCAATCCTTTTGTAAACGATGGCTGTTGCCGAGCAGAGATCTATGCTTATGGTTTGCGCAATCCCTATCGATTCTCATTTGATCGCGCGACAGGCGCACTATGGGTTCCGGATGTTGGGCAGAACGCAATCGAAGAGATAAACATAGTTGAGGCAGGCGGCAACTATGGCTGGAATGCTTTCGAGGGTACACAGCCGTTTAATAACTCACAGCCGGCGCCCGTTGAAAATATCAAACCGCCGGTATTTGAGTATGACCATAGTCAAGGGTCATCAATTACTGGCGGCTACGTTTACCGTGGAGATGAGTTGGCGGAATTGAATGGGATGTATATGTTTGCGGATTTTGTGTCTGGTACTGTTTGGGCGCTGGACGTTGACGATAATGGAAACACGAGCGCCGCTTCCCTGGGTTCAGTCCCGAGTCCTACCAGTTTTGGCGAAGCGGCCAATGGCGAGATTTTTATCGTCACTTACAATAGTGGAATTGTCAGAATCCAATAGTTTGCAGTTTTCAATTTGAAAAATTGCCAATAACGCTCAATTGGCGGAAAATAGGCCTGGCTCATCGAGAGCCAGAAACGGCAATTTAAGCGGCTAACAAATGATCGGTTTTCTTGGGCGGCTCTGTCCTGAGTTTTCAACTGTAAGTAAAACGTTTCCAGATAGCGGAGGCGCGTCTAGGTGACATGCCTTGTGCAGGTGGCAATACCGTCACCTTTATTCACGCTGTTCGACTACCAATGGACCCTCAGTGAAGCGATAACGCCAGGTATTCGTGTTTCTGTACCGTTTGGCCGTCGTCAGGTGGTAGGAGTTGTGGTCGGTGAGATATCCGCAAGTGCAGTGCCGAGTAACAAGTTACGCAAAGTTCAGCGTGTGCATGATGCCAACCCGCTTATACCGTCTGAACTGATGTCGCTCTTACAATGGGCGAGTCGTTACTACCACCATCCAGTGGGTGAAGTACTTGCCAGTGCGTTACCAGTTCTGCTTCGCAAAGGCGCAAAGGCTGAGCTTCAGTCGATCGAATCGTATAGCTTGGCAAGTGATGCGGGTGATGCAGAATCTGAATTGGTGGCTCTTAAGCGAGCACCACTGCAACGAACACTGTATGAAGCTCTGCTTGCTGCGGAAGGGCAGTTGGTGACAAGCGATGTGTTGTCTTCCATAAGCCCACGATGGCGAACTGCTATCAAGCCCTTGATTGAACGTGGGTTCGCCATCCGACATGAAAGCGATGACTTACCAGTGAACGAGGCGGTTGAAACTGGCCCCACACTGATCGATGAGCAACAGATCGCTGTGGATTCAATAGGTGAATCCTTGGGTACGTTCAAAACGTGGCTATTGAATGGCGTTACTGGTAGTGGAAAAACAGAGGTTTATCTTCGTTGTATTGAAGCCGTAAGAACAAAAGGGCTGCAGACCTTGGTTCTGGTGCCGGAGATTTCGTTAACACCTCAATTGATGCGTAGATTTCAGCAGAGATTGAATGGCTGTTTGGTGAGTTTACATTCAGGACTAAACGACACTGAACGCATGCAGAACTGGTTGTGTGCCCATCTTGGACATGCTGATGTGATTGTTGGTACTCGTTCGGCAGTTTTGACGCCGTTGCCAAAACTCGGTCTTGTCATTATCGATGAGGAGCACGATGGCTCTCTGAAGCAACAAGACGGTTTTCGATACCATGCTCGCGATCTCGCTTTGATGAGGGCGCGCAATATTAAATGTCCCGTGGTGCTTGGTAGTGCCACACCTTCTTTCGAGTCACTGAATAATGTGAGTCAGGGACGCTTCCATGAACTCCTCTTGCACCGCCGTGCTGGGAATGCTGTGCCACCTTCAATTTCGCTGGTGGACATACGTCGACGTTCTTTGGTCGAAGGCATGAGCGATCGACTGATCAATGCGATTCGCGAAGCGGTGGATAATGGTGGGCAAGCACTGGTGTTTATTAATCGACGCGGCTTTGCGCCGACGCTGCTGTGTAATGACTGTGGTGCGGCTGCCCAGTGTTTGCGTTGTGATGCTCATATGACAGTGCATGCGCGCCATTCTCGATTGCGTTGTCATCATTGTGGATCCGAGCGACCTCTACCTGAGGCTTGTGAGAGTTGCGCTTCGGTTAATCTGGATCGGGTGGGTTATGGCACAGAGCGTATTGCCAGCGCGCTCAGTGAGGTGTTTCCTGATGTTGAGATTGCACGAATTGATCGAGATAGCACTCGTCGAAAGGGTTCGCTTCAGGCACAACTCGATAAAGCAACTTCGGGTGAAGCGAAGATTCTGGTTGGCACGCAGATGCTTGCCAAAGGACACCACTTTCCGAGTCTGACCTTGGTCGGAATTCTCGATGCTGACCGAGGACTCTTTGGTAGTGACTTTCGGTCACTTGAGCATATGGCACAACTCGTTGTGCAAGTGTCTGGCCGGGCTGGTCGTGAAAATCGTGCTGGAAATGTACTGATCCAAACACGCAATCCAGATAATCCTATGTTGCAAACTCTGGTCAGCGAAGGCTATGCAAAGTTCTCGGAGATTGCGATGCAGGATCGCAAGCTTGCTGAGTTACCGCCTTTCAGTTTCGTTGCGCTGGTGCGTGCTGAGTCAACCGATCCAAATGCACCAAGAAGTTTCCTGCTCGAAGTCGCCACTCTCCTTGAAGGAGCTTCCCCTGAGGATTTATTGATCCTCGGACCTGCGCCAGCTCCCATGGAGCGTTTGGGTGGCCGTTACCGCGCTCAGCTCCTCGTTCAGGCAAACCGACGTTCGATACTTAATGAAGCTCTGTCGCGATTGACTGCTGGTGTTGCCGCGTTACCTGGTATTCGCAAAACTCGCTGGTCAATCGATGTGGATCCGGTTGATCTCTTCTGATGTGTTTCTTGAACCTACTGCAGTGCTAAACTTCGCAGCTGCCTAACCTGGTTCCATCGGTGTCGTGAAAGTACAACTTCAACAGCAATTGGCCGCAGCACTTGCCACTCTGAAAAGTGAGGGTGTCGTGCCGGACGACTGTGACCCTGACATCAGCATTACCCGTACTCGAGATCCGAGTCACGGTGATTTCGCAACAAATCTTGCGATGGTGCTGGCTAAGCCCGCCAAGAAGTCTCCGCGCGATATTGCACAGGCACTGATCGATGCCTTGCCAGCATCAGATTCAGTATCCGGCGTGCAGATTGCCGGGCCTGGCTTTATCAATTTCTTTCAGGCTGATGCTTTGCAAACGGAAGTTGTCGCCACTGTCTTTGATCAAGGCGATGCCTACGGTCGAAGTCAGGTCGGTGCTGGTAAGCGAGTGCAGGTTGAGTTTGTGTCGGCCAATCCAACGGGGCCCTTGCATGTAGGACATGGACGCGGAGCAGCGCTAGGTGCGTCGATTGCCAATCTGCTTGATGCGTCTGGCTTTGATGTGCAGCGAGAATATTACGTCAACGATGCTGGTCGGCAGATGGCGATTCTCGCGGTAAGTGTCTGGTTGCGGTATCTCGAGCTCGGCGGTGAACCGATTGTGTTTCCGGTTAATGGCTATAAGGGTGATTATGTTCTGGATATCAGCCAGTCATTGCGTGACGATATTGGTGATCAGTATGTGCATAAAGCTGCCGCCGTTTTTGATTCGATTTCGCCCGATGAGCCTGCTGGCGGCGATAAGGAAGAGCATATCGATGCCTTGATTGAACGCATGCAACAACTGCTGGGCGACGAGCACTATGAGCGTGTTTTCAATCAGGGTCTTGATGCCATTCTTGCTGATATCAAGAGTGATTTGTCAGAGTTTGGTGTTCGTTACGATGAGTGGTTTAGTGAACGGAGCCTAACCGGTAGTGTTGATGAGGTTGTTGCTCGTCTTGATAAATCTGGACATTTGTACAAGCAAGATGGCGTGACTTGGTTTCGTTCTACTGACTACGGCGATGACAAGGATCGTGCGGTTGTTCGTGCTAATGGTCAAAGCACTTACTTTGCATCAGATATTGCTTATGTTGCGAATAAGCTTGAACGAGGCTTCGATTCGATATTGTATATATTCGGTGCCGATCACCATGGTTATACGACTCGGTTGTACGCAGCTTGTGAAGCGCTCGGGTATTCACGCGATAGAATCGAATTCCTGCTAATCCAATTTGCCATTTTGTTCAGAGGTGGTGAACGGATACAGATGTCGACGCGCTCTGGTTCGTTTGTCACCATTCGCGAATTGCGCGAAGAAGTTGGTAAGGACGCCGCGCGCTATTTTTATGTCATGCGTAAGTATTCGCAGCATCTGGATTTCGATCTGGACTTGGCTAAATCGCAGTCCAACGACAATCCGGTTTATTACGTGCAATACGCGCACGCGAGAATTTGTAGTGTGGAGCGACGGCTCGGTCAGCAGAATCTGCCATTTGATCAGACCGCAGGTCTGGGTGCGCTGGCGCGTCTCGTCGAGCCAGCCGAGACTGAGCTTATGACCCTGCTGGCCACTTGGCCGGAGCTGGTGTCGCGGGCTGCACTTGCACGGGAACCACATCAGGTCACTGGCTACTTGCGAGATCTGGCTAATGCGCTACATAGTTACTACAACGCCCACAAAGTACTGGTCGACGATGCGGAGCTCAGAAATGCTCGTGTCTGTCTGTTGCTGGCGGTTCGCCAGGTGCTGGTCAATGGGTTAAGACTTATTGATGTTTCCGCCCCAGAGGTGATGTAACGCGTGGCAACTGCTGAATCAAACAATACTCGACTGTTCGTTCTGGCCCTCGGCCTGCTTGTCGGGTTCGTTATTGGGTTTGTGATGTTGCTGTCGCGGATTCCCGTTGACACTTCACTCGCGGATTATCACGCCACTGAAGTAGCACCTTCACAGCAAGAGGCCAGTGACTTCGAGTTTTATACAGTGCTGGAAGACAAAGAAGTTGCGACTGCCTCAGCGCCAGTGGTGCGAGATGTAACTAATACTCAACCAGTCATCAAGCCTGCCACTCGTGTGGTGCCTGCTAATGCACAAAATCTCAATCGAAGCCGTCTTGCTACAGAAAGCTATGCAGAGATTCCTGCCAGTAGTCTTGGACAAGAGTCCTACTATCTGCAAGCCGGAAACTTTGCCGAACCAACGGCTGCCGAGCGCGCTCGTGCTGCTGTTCTATTACTAGGCCTCGACGCCTTTATCGTGACCCGCCAAGACAGTGCCGGCCAACTCGGACACCGAGTACGCATCGGCCCCTTCTTTGACCCCGAGCGCCTGACCAACGCCAAAAAGCGCCTCCGCCGCGCCAACATGCCCTACGACATCATCCGCGTTACTGGCTAACGGCTAACGGCTAACGGGTCGGACCATGCTAAGCAGTTGAATTTAAAGCAAATTCATCGAAAAACGGGTGATTTTGATGCTTAATAAGCGTTATTAGGCGTCAACCATGGCAGGCCCACTTAGCTATCAGTCTCTTACTCAAAGCTAGTAATTCCTGGCTTCTAACGCTTCAACGGGGTGCTAAATCCAGCTATTTTTCTTAGATTTCATACGCTTGCCATGGTCCGACCCCATGGATGCGTAGAGTCGATTCAAGGTAACCATATTTCGGTCTGCGGATGGAACTGAGACCATGCAAACCAAAACGCTTGGTGACTCCCCAGGTTGGTTCCTTCGATGTCAACAGCTTTTATGCCGCCGGCATCGAGTTTGAGTTGAACGTTTTCAAACTTAATTTCATCTCCACGCAATAAAACGATTAGCGCTTTGCTTCTCTGAAAAGCAACTGGTTTCCCCGACGCTGTTATTACCCCAATGATGTCTTCCTGAACAGGTAAGCGCGGATCAACGGCACCAATAGGAAAGATTGGGCCGTTGGCATCACGTCTATCACGAAAGTTCGGATCACGTCCCAATGCATACCGTTCCAGAAGCACTGTTGTTTCTGGGTGATCGCGTTTCCAGGTGCCCCAGTCAGTGGTAACCACTGAGGTTTGCTCCAATTCAATTTCCTTCTCGAACAAGGGACCGTTTAGTGCGCTACCTCGAAACGTATCAAAGATCGAGTCAGTGTTTAGGTCGTACATGACTTTGTTGGATCGACTCAATAGTCCTGAGGTTCGCAACACCAGTCGATCATCAACACCCGGCAAATTGTCAGTAAAGTAGGCTTGTGCTGCACCGCATAAAGTGCAGTATGGAATACCCAAGCTTCGCCCTCCAAGCGTATCGTTAACCATTTCACGTACTTCCATGATCCGTCGAGGATAGGCGCGATATTCGCCATCGACTTCGATACCAAAGACGATGTCGTCGTCCTTTAACCAAGCAGCATCAGCTGCGTCGCTGACCTTTGGGTTGTCGGCGGCGGGGATGCATCTACAGCCCTCGTCAGTCATGTTGTAAGCGCGACTGTCAATCAATACACCGCCCCAGGAAACCAGCCGCCAGTCAACCGAGCCTTCAACAAATAAATTGTCAAAGCCAGGAAGGTTCAAGGTGAAGATGGCGCGTTTATAGTCAAGATAATTTGGCAGTGCTGGAATGTTCCAGGCGAGCAAGTGATTCGTAACATCGTGCCATGCGTTCTGGCTGTCGAATGTCTTACCTAGCAATACAGACGCTGTTCTAACAAGTGATTCTTCAGCTTGTTGTGTAGTTACAAACCGCAACATATCACTGATGATCCAGGCAAACCTGGGGTCGCCAGATTTCCCGATAGCAGCAAGAGCCAATTCCTGGTTCTTGTCCCACACAGAGAGAGCTGTGCTGTCTATAAAAGCCACTCGCGCAGCAAACTGCATAGTCGGTGGTAGCGGACCGCTCGGAACAGCAGGTGCTTTGCCGAAATTCTCGATAACGTAGTCGGGCAATGGGTCAGGCGTTTGTGCATACCCGAATTGGGGCAAGAAGCCACACAATACAAGTGTTAATGCGACAACCCATCGAAAAGGATACATGCCTTGTTTCATCTGTTTATTAACCCATCGGATATTTCTAGGCCTCTACCTTGGTAACTTTTTTAAGGTGAAGGTTCGATCCACTCAAGACCAGAACGAATATACAGTCCTGCTATTTTGCGTATACACAAAAGTACGCTAGTATTGACGAGGCCCTACGGACTAAGGGCGGCAAATGTTCCAGGAGGGAACACATTATGGCTAGAGCCAACAGGCACTTCGTGGCCGGACAGGTGTGGCACATTACGCAGCGCTGTCACAATAAAGATTTCCTATTGAGGTATGCGATCGATCGGCGTCGCTGGATGTATTGGCTGTTTCAAGCCCGACGACGCTACAACCTCTGCATCCTCAACTATGTCGTTACCTCAAACCACGTTCATCTGCTGTTGCAGGATTGTGGAAACAATTCAATTCCGAGCGCGATACAACTGCTCGCCAGCCGCACAGCTCAGGAATTTAATAAACGTCATGGTCGAAGTGGGTCTTTTTGGGAAGATCGTTACCATGCGACTGCTGTGCAATCAGATACTCATTTGCTACGTTGCATGGCGTATATCGACATGAACATGGTGCGTGCGCGTCGAGTAGAGCATCCGTCTGAGTGGTTAGAGTGTGGCTACTACGAGTCGTTGCATCCCAAGAAGCGTGGAAGCCGAATCGACTCGACAAAACTACTCGGCGTGCTTGGGTTTGATTCGCGAAGCGAACTGCAAGCTGCCAGAGATTCCTGGATAAATGCATCCTTGGAATCGGGTGATTTACAACGCCGAGCTTATTGGACTGAAAGCGTTGCGGTGGGAAATCGTGACTACACAGTGTTTATAAAGCGGGCACTAGGAAGCTCATGTGCAGGGCGTCAACCTCGTTCAGAAGAAGACTGCTACTCATTGCGAGAAAATAGTGCTTCTTATGAGAAACACGGTCAA
>CAZQOI010000044.1:0-25795 GCA_964594905.1 uncultured Granulosicoccaceae bacterium | reverse complement strand
TACTTTGTTGAATTTCGAGTTGCCAGGCTTGCATCAGCGTGACTCCCCTGTTTCGCTCGTATCATCGAGCTCAAGGAATTCACCTACCTTGTAAGTTCCAAGGATTTCGTAGGTAACGGTATCTCTAGCAATGTTGAAATACTTTCGACATCCCGCCGCATGCACCCATAACTCTCGATGAACACCTCGTGGGTTTTTACGGAAGTACAAAAATTCGCCCCACTCCTGATCAGTGCAATTGTCTGGATCTAATGGTCGAGGCAAATGAGCTTCGCCGGATGCGTGAAACTCTTCTTCTTCCCGCGACTCTTCGCAATAGGGGCAGTGGATCAGAAACATGATGCTTTAGATTTGACTGTTTGAGAGTTTAATGCGCGACGCCTGCGGCGCCGTGTTCGTCGATAAGCGAGCCATCATGAAAGCGCCACATATTAAAAGCCTTGGCCAATTTATTAGGCTCACCATTGGCTAAAAGATCCGCGAACACATGTCCCGACCCTGGTGTTGCCTTGAACCCACCGGTTCCCCAACCGCAATTGAAGAAAAGATTCTCTACCGGTGTTTTCGAAATGATCGGACAGGCGTCAGGTGTTGTATCAACGATGCCACCCCATTGCCGATTCATATGTACCCTGCTGACACAAGGAAATAGCTCGAGGATGGCTTGCATGGTGTGTTCAATAACGGGGTACGACCCTCTCTGACCATAACCGAGATATCCATCGATACCAGCGCCAATCACCAGGTCGCCTTTGTCAGACTGTGACATATAGCCATGCACGGCGTTGGACATCACAACGGTATCGAGGATAGGTTTTATAGGTTCCGATACATAAGCCTGCAAGGGATGTGATTCAACCGGTAACGTGAAACCAGCGTAGCCTGCCAGTACACCCGAACCACCTGCTGCTACACAACCAATCCGATTAGCTTTGATGACGCCGTGCTTGTTGGTCTTGACGCCCACCGCCGCACCATCTTCAACAACAATACCGGTGACTTCGGTTTGTTGGATGATGTCGACGCCATAGCTATCGGCACCGCGAGCATATCCCCAGGCCACTGCATCGTGGCGTGCGACACCAGCTCGTGGCTGCCAGGAAGCGCCAAGTACCGGGTAACGAGTACTGCCGCTGCAATCCATGATAGGAACAATTTCCTGACACTGTTTGGCATCGAGAACTTCACCGTCAATACCATTCAACCGATTGGCGTTTACGCGTCGCTGAATATCGCGCATATCCTGCAGATTGTGCCCCAGGTTCATGACGCCACGTTGCGAGAACATGACGTTGTAGTTCAACTCCTGCGACAAACCTTCCCACAGCTTCATCGCGTGCTCATACAAATGAGCTGCTTCATCCCACAAATAATTTGAGCGAACAATCGTTGTATTTCGTCCAGTGTTACCACCACCAAGCCAACCCTTCTCGATGACAGCTACATTGATCTTGTCATGTTGGCTCGCCAGATAGTAGGCCGTCGCCAGCCCATGACCACCGCCACCAATGACAATGATGTCGTAGGACTGTCTAGGTTTCGGGTCGCGCCACATCCGTTGCCAGTGTTCCTGGTGACGGGTGGCTTGCTTGAACAACTGGAATCCGGAAAAGCGCTTCATCAACGAAGTTCAGATTATTCGGGAAGCGCTATTGTGCTCTATTCACGCTGCTTTGACCTGCCCGAGGGCGTACGTCTATTGATTATTTGCGCCTGAACAGTTGCGCCAGCATTATTTGCGATGTTCAGTAATGTTTCGCATAATGCCGCAAGCACACTGGCCTCGGCTAATCCGAAGGAGGCCTGAGCAGCCATGATGCTAAGAAAATGACAGACAAGACAATTCTGGTGGTGGGCACGTTCGACACCAAAGACGAAGAACTCCGATATATCGCGGACAGGATAAAACACCTTGGTGGTGATGTTCTGTGCATGGACGTTAGTGTTCTCGGAGATCCGGTCTCCGCCTGCGATTATTCAAAACACGACGTTGCGAGCGCTGCCGGATCATCGATTCAAGCCGCCATTGACAGCGACGATGAAAACACCGCCATGCAGATCATGGCCAAAGGTGCCGCCGCCTTGGCAGCCACCCTGCATGCTGAAAACCGTTTTGACGGCGTCATCACACTTGGCGGCACGATGGGAACCGATCTGGCCTTGGACGTTTGTCAGGCTTTGCCGCTTGGCGTACCCAAGTACGTTGTATCCACCGTGTCGTTTTCCCCATTGATTCCTCCTGAACGATTGTCAGCCGACATACAGATGATTTTGTGGGCTGGTGGCTTGTACGGTCTTAATGCCGTGTGTAAATCATCCCTCAGCCAGGCGGCTGGCGCTGTACTAGGTGCCGCTCGAGCCGTTGAAGCTCCTGAATCCACCAGGCCAGTAGTTGGTATGACGTCTCTCGGATCATCCTGCCTTAGCTACATGAAGCACCTGAAACCTGCACTCGAACAACGAGGCTTCGAAGTGGCAATATTCCATGCCACAGGTATGGGCGGTATGGCCTTTGAGAGCATCGCACGTGATGGCGGGTTTGCCTGTGTCATGGACTTTGCCCTACCCGAGCTTGGCAATCTCCTGGCAAGTTCAGTCATTCACGGCGGTGAGGACAGATTACTCAATGCAGGCTCCGCAGGCATACCGCAACTCATTGCGCCAGGCTGTCTTGATCTGATTGATTTTGCTGGCTGGCAGGATATTCCAGAGCGCTATGCCGATCGCCCTTTCCACGCGCATAACCGTTTGATCAAATCGTCGGGCTTAAATGATGAAGAGCGACGAGAAACCGCACGCGAACTTGCCAAACGTTTGGAGACTGCAAAAGCGCCGGTACATGTTTTGTTACCGACTCAAGGTATTGAAGAATGGGACCGACCTGGAGAGGTTGCTCATGACCCTGAAGCACTGGCAGCATTTGTTGATGAAATGCGTAGTGTCATCAAGCCGCCCGTGACCATGACAGAAATCGACGCACATATAAACGATCAGGCATTTGCTGATACTGCATTGCAGGTGTTTGATGCCTGGGTAGCCAATGGCACGATCTGTTCGTGAGTCGTTACGATCGCTTGTTCGAACCCGTCAAGATAGGACCCGTTACCGCACCTAACCGCTTCTATGCCGTTCCTCATGCAACAGGACATGGCTGGAGCAATCCCAATGGCTCAATCGCCTTAAGGGCGATGAAAGCCGAAGGCGGTTGGGGTGTTGTGTGTTCACAAATGACAGAGATCGCAGCGGACAGTGACTTGGCCAGTCACCCGATGGATAGACTTTGGGATGATCGGGATATATCCGCACATCAAGCCCAGGTTGTAGCGGTGAAATCACACGGTGCACTAGCCGCTATCGAGCTTGCTCACGGTGGAATGCGCGCCCGAAATTTCTGCACAGGCTTACCGGTATCAGGTCCATCGCATTTACCGATACTACGACCCGAGGTGCCGATTCAAGCAAAGGCTATGACGCTTGCCGATATCACCAAGTTTCGACATTCACACAAAGCTGCTGCGCGGCGCGCTATCAAAGCTGGTTTTGACATCCTCTATGTGTATGCAGCACACGATCTATCACTGCTAAGCCATTTTCTATCTAGGCGGACCAATCAACGCAGTGATAATTATGGCGGTTCTTTAGAAAACCGACTTCGCTTACTGCGTGAAGTACTTGAAGACACGCTTGAAGTCGCCGATGGATCAGCTGCAGTGGCGTTGCGTTTCAGTGTATCCGAACCAGATAAATCGATTGGTCTGACACATGATGGTGAAGGACGGGACGTTGTCGAGGCATTGGCAGAATTACCTGATCTTTGGGATGTCAATATTTCAGGCTGGCCACAAGACAGCGCAACCTCGCGCTTTAGCGAAGAAGGCTACCAACTTGAATTCACGGATTTTGTTAAAACACTTACAAGCAAACCGGTGGTTGGTGTCGGGCGTTTTACCTCACCCGACCTTATGCTCTCACTGGTTAAAAAAGGTCGGCTGGATTTTATCGGCTGTGCGCGAGCGAGTATTGCCGATCCGTTTCTGCCGAATAAAATTCGCGACGATCAAACCGATGAAATACGCGAATGCATTGGTTGCAATATCTGCGTCAGCATGGACGGATATGGCGTTCCTATCCGGTGCACGCAAAATCCTACCATTAGTGAAGAGTGGCGTCGTGACTGGCATCCAGAGTCCATACCCAAGACCAATACCGCAAGTACACAGTCACATCTGATTGTTGGTGCAGGGCCTGCCGGGCTTGAATGTGCATGGACCTTACTGCGAGCTGGCCATAAAATCACAATAGCCGAAGCAGAACCCGTTGCTGGCGGGAGAGTCAGTCGTGAGTCATTGTTACCCGGGCTCAATGCGTGGTCCCGTGTTCGAGATTATCGTATACATCAAATCAACAGAAGCAACAATGCCAACTTGTACTTATCAAGCGAACTTGGCCTGGAGGATATAAAGTCATTTGACGCCGATACTGTAATTTTTGCCACAGGTGCTCGCTGGCGAGCTGACGGAGTTGGATCAAGTAATTTTGAAGCGATTGATTTTCGTTCAATACCCGTGTTTACACCCGATGATTTGATGGATGGCAAGCTTTCTGGCGACGAGTACAAGCATGTAGTGGTCTATGATGATGATCACTATTATATGGGCAGCGTTCTCGCTGAAAAACTGGCGCTGCAATCTTGCAAAGTCACCTATATAACACCGCAAGCCATGGTTTCTGCGTGGACAGATTTCACTTTGGAGCAAGAGCGTATTATTGAACGTATGAATGAGCTCGGCATTAACATGAGGGTTAACCTGTCTTTAACATCAGATGCGTCATTCAACTGCACACTCACAGGACAATCCACCCAAATCGATTTTGACGCTTTAGTGTTTGTAGGTGCGCGAATACCAACAAACACTTTGTTTGAACAAACCAATAGTGAACAGACAATGAAAAATATTCGCTGCATCGGAGACTGCCAGAGCCCTGGAATAATTCAGGCGGCGGTGCTGTCTGGACACAGTGCCGCAAGAGAAATCATGGCAGTTGCCAACAACAATGACTGCAGCCCACAGTTCGACTTCAAGCGTGAAACGCTCTCGAGCCTTGGTGATAACCAGCACTAAGTGCGTAACACTATAAGTTTCACGTCTTTTTTATTGTCAGATTTTCGTTGTGAGTTTTGAATGTCAGGTTTGAACGTCAGTTTTGAATGCTCGATTTATCCAGTGATGTCTTGTAGCTTGCGAGTATCAGCACAATAGACAAGGCGCACAAACCCGACATGATCCAATACAACTTCATCCCAAGTGCATCAAAGTAATACCCTGACACGTACACCATCGCCGCCATGAGACCTGTCATTACAGTTGCACTCAGTGCTTGACCACGCGCGGCATTCGTTTCACCAACACGGCGGGCGATAAACGAAGCTGTGGCCAGATAAGTTAGCCCAAAGGTTATGCCATGCAATGCTTGCACAACAAAAACAAGCCATGTCGCTGGCGCAAGACCCAAGAGCGACCAACGGACAATTCCACATATCGCCGCGATAACAAGACAGGTGCGAGCAGATATTCGCCGTGTAAGAGATTTGAAGCGCCACATAAGCAGTATTTCTGCGATCACTCCAATTCCGACCAACAAACTTGCAGTTGTCTCAGACAAACCTTGTTGCGTCCACAACAAGATGCCAAAGGTGTTGAACACAGCATGCGATGCATTGATTAATGCCGAAGCAAAAATGGTCAGCAGAATTCCAACTTGATAAAGGCTTGTTTGACTCTCACTTAGCGCGTTAGCCTGGTTGAGATTATTGTTAGTTGTTTGCCGCCGGGGAACGGTTGGCAATTCAATCGCGAGCCAAAGTCGTAAAATATTTCCAAGTAGCAGTATCGGTACAAATGCCATCATTCCAAGGCGTTCGTAAACCATGCCACTGAGTATCAGCGCAACAACGAATCCAATAGAGCCAAATACCCGCACCCGAGCGAAGTCCGTATTGCGTTGCTCTGTCAGGCTTATCGCCGCCGCATCAGTGATCGGCACCTTGGCAAACATGATGATGCCGGAGAACGTCCATATGGCAAGTATTGTCCAAGCCCCAAGCGGCCAGAAGAAAACAAGCTGAGCTGCTAAAACCAGTGCGTTACCGGTAATGATCGCGGTTCGTCGGCTGCCTATCTCATCAGCCCAACGTCCAATTCGCACAGTGGTAAGCAACATCGCGATAGACGGTGCGGCAACGATGATGCCTATCGTTCTTGCATCAATGCCTTGGCTGTCCAGCCACACGGCAAAGAACGGCCCTATGGATCCGATCGATGCAAACAACGCTGCGTAGTACAGCGAAAATCGCCACTCGGGAGTCAATCCCATAAGTTTTATTACAACACTCAGTGGTTACTGATCGTTAGCACACCATCTCGCTGTTCAAGATTCAAATGTTTTAAAAAACTCATCCCTAAAAGAATTTCATCTCCGATCAAACCAGGACTGACAGATGCGTCAATATTGGTCAAAACCAAACCGCCCAGTGTTACGGATTCGAGCAATGTTTGGTAAGACGCAGCTAAACCATTGGCGGTGTAGGATTGAGATTTGCGCCCAAGTTTCAAGTCTAGATCTTCTGCGATATGAGCAGGGATTGCCAGATTGGTAGCTCCAGTATCAACTAGAAAAGAGACAGTGCTGCCATTGATCTTACCAAGGGCAAAGTAGTGTCCGTTCGCGTCCTGATTCAAGCGCACTGTGACATCGCCATTATCAGCGATGACAGTTTCAGGCTGCTTATTGTTTGATCCAAACACAATCAAGAGCCCGAAAACCACAATGCAAGCGGCAACGATTAGAGTCTTCTTGGTTTTATTTGTACGATCTTCTTCGACAACAACGCCCGCTTTCATACGCGCCATTGCTATGTCAACGACCTTATCAGTGCTTTGGTTGTCGTAGCTAAGAGGCGTATCAGCGTTGCCCTTCCCGCGGACACCGCGCCCGGCACCCGGTTGGGGACCCCCTTGGGAACCCGAATTAGCCTTTGGATTTATGCGGTCCATATAGCAGCTATATGTCCAGATCGAATGATCTCTCAGGCTACCGCAAATCGTTCAAGTACGCACGAAACGGACATGTTACGTGCGAAGCCGTTCACCCTTGGGATCGAAAGGCGGCGCTTCGAGTAGAACTGCATCATGATTCAAGCCCAACACCGCAACATGAAATTCAGTGTTCGATTCAAGTTTGTCGGCCTTTATAAATGCAAGCGCCAGTGACTTGTCGACACCAAAACCATAGGCACCTGAACTCACCCGACCGACGGGAGTGCCATCACGCAGAAAGATCGGTTCGCCACCGGTTGCGTCGGCGTTATGCGCAACGTCAATTTCAAGTAAGACGAGTTTTTCTCGCGGCGCTTTATCTTTTAGCTCGATGTAGGCATTACGGCCAAGAAACTCTGGCTTATCAAGTTTAATTAAACGATCAAGACCAACCTCTTGCGGCCAGTATTCAGGAGAGTATTCGCGCCCCCAACTTCCATAGCCTTTTTCCACACGAAGAGATAACAAGGAACGACCACCCACTGGCACAACGTCTAGGCTTTTACCCGCTTCGAACAAAGCATCGTACAAGGCCAGTTGCTTATCTTCAGGCACGTACAATTCCCAACCTAGATCCCCGGTAAACGACACACGCAAACCGATGGTGTCGATACCACCCACCGTGATCTGACGCGAACGCATAAATGGCCAGGATTCGTTGGACAGATCGTCATTTGTCAGTCGCGACAAAAGCTCCCGGGCATTAGGTCCCGCTACGTTAAAACCACAATGAGATTCGGTATGCGAAACAAAGCTGACTGAATCTGGACGTGGCACTGCTTTGAAGAACCGTTGGTGATAGCGCTCGGCCATGCCAGAGCCAACCATCCAGTAATCGTCTTCATCAAGTTGCGTGATCGTGAAATCGCCGGCTATACCACCGCGTTTGCCCAACATTGGTGTCAAACAACTACGACTGTTTTCACGCGGTACCTTATTGGCAACGACAAGATCTAACCAGTCACCTGCACCTTTGCCCTTGATACGGTATTTGGCAAAGTTGGAGACGTCGATGATGCCAACACTCTCACGCAACGCTCTACATTCCGTCCCAACTGGTTCAAACCAGTCTTGCCTGTCAAAGCCATAGTTTTCGGTCGGCGATGTACCTTCTCCACCAAACCACAAGGGATGTTCCCATCCATAGTTCAAACCAAATACAGCACCTTTTTCCAATTGCCTTTGATAAACCGGGCGCATGCGCACTGGTCGACCGGCTTCCCGCTCTTCATAAGGGAAATGAATTTTGAAACGGTGTGCATAGCAGTCCAAAGCTCGTTCCATCACGAATTTCTTAGGCGTCCAGTCGCCGTAGCGAGCCATGTCCCACGGAAACATATCGAGTTCGGTTTCACCTTCAACAATCCACTGTGCGAGTTGGCTACCAAGACCGCCTGACTGGCTATAACCCGGGATAATGCCGTTACAGCAGTAGTAATTTTCCAGTTCAGGCACAGGTCCAAATAGAGCTGAGCTATCGGGTGACCAGATCATCGGGCCATTGATAACACGCTTGATGCCGGCTTCGCCGAGTAATGGCAAACGCTCACAAGCGCGTTCCATATTGTCTTCAATCCGTTCAAGATCATCTGGTAGAAGTTCATGACCGAAATCCATTGGCGTGCCATCAACTGCCCAGAAACGTCCATCCTTTTCATAAGCACCAACCAGTAGACCCTGACCTTCCTGACGTAGGTAGTACTCGCCATCACGATCAGCAACTGATGGAAGTCGCGTTGCCATCGCCTCTATCTCAGGAATGGTTTCAGTAACAAAGTACTGATGTTCCATGGTCATTAGTGGCAGCTCAATTCCTGCCATACGACCCACTTCACGCCCCCACAAGCCAGCCGCATTGACCACGACATCAGCTTTGATCGTCCCGCTTGGCGTCACGACATCCCAACCACCATCACTACGTTGATTGGTTTCAACGACCGGAGTGAAACGATGGATTTCAGCACCACCGGCGCGCGCGCCTGCAGCATAGGCTTGTGTAACACCTGAGGGATCAACATTGCCGCCATCGGGTTCAAACATGATGCAACGGATACCGCTGTAGTCGACAAGCGGATGCAGTTTCTTTGCTTCCTCAACAGAGACTTCGTAAAAATCGACACCAAAGTAACGAGCCTTGGCTTCCTGAATTCGAAGCTGATGCTCACGCTCTTCTGTTTGAGCCAGATACAAGGAGCCGGGTTGAAATATTCCACAACCCTGGCCCGTTTCTGACTCTAATTCCTTATAGAGCTTCATGGTGTAGTACTGAAGCTTTGAGATGTTGTTATGGTCGTGCAGCCCATGAATATTGGCAGCCGCATGCCAGGTAGACCCTGAAGTCAGTTCGTCACGCTCAAGCAGCATGACGTCCTTCCAGCCAAGCTTGGTCAGGTGATACAGAATGCTGCAGCCGATCAGCCCGCCACCGATTACTACAACTTGTGCATGATCTTTCATCGTACTGACATCACTCTGGTTGCTTTTTGGTTCTTAATAGGTACAGAAATGGTTCAGTAGTTCAGCGACTAACCGAACAAGTTCCACTGCCTGAAGGGGAACATACTTGAGGAAAATTCAGTCTGCAAGCGGGATGTAGCCCTGAAACATGAATTTGTACCAATGCCAAACCAAATTTGATTTATTCAGTTGTTTTCTCACGCAATGAGCGAAGAAAGAAACCCAGCCCGCCAAACGCCAACACCAGGATGACAATCAGATCGAATGACGTCATTCCGCTCAAGCGGAAGCGCGCGGCGGCCAACACGCCGACGATCAATGCGATAAGGGCACCAACACTCAGCACCCAGCCTATTGGGTTTTTGGACGAATAGAAAATCATGATGACCCCGGCGATAAACGGAATCATCAACATGCCCGATGTAACGCCGAAACCACCAAAACCGTAAAGGCGCATACCAAGTCCAAAGCGAGTATCTACAGTGATGCTGTTAAACAGCAAGTAGAAACCCGCGATCATCATTGCCAGGCCGATGACAAAAGACCACTCACCACCCGATGTGCCGCCCGCTCCACGCATTTTCATCTCCCGTTTGTCCAGCCAAGCGCCACGCGCAGCTGTGTATGCCTGAGCCAAAGTGTAGTGGCTTTCCAACTTGCCATGACAGGGACTCGCGGTCTTAAAGCACACAGGCTAACCTAAGCCAATGTTCGAGCTATCTTCTTCGATTAGACCAACTTGCGCAAAGCCACGAATTCTCGCCTCAGCGAGTGCCTTGCTGAGTGTCTGCCTCGCCGTATCAGTCTATGCGCAGGAGTCGTATCAGGTCGATATGCAAGATGGTCTGTTAAGCATCAAGGCCGACAACGTTTCAGCAATTGAATTGGCCGATGCACTAAGCCGCGAAACTGGCATCAAATTCAGCGTACAAGGCGATACCGTTGCTAAATTGAGCGCGGACATCAGCGATGAAAAAGTTGATAAAGCCATCGCCAAACTATCACCCAATCATCTGTTGGTGCATGAAAGTAAAGCGCTTAACGCCGACATACTGGAAATCATACTGATCGTCAGCGAAGGCGGTACTCAGGCTTCGGCCAACGGGGATTTTCTACCAAGTGGTGCGCCGGCCGATGTCATCGAACCCGCTGAACCGACTGCTGCAGCTGCATCACCCGATGACGGCAGTACAGCGCCACTTAGAGATCAGTTACGTCGTCTGAATAGCCGAGCTGTCGGCGAGAGCAATCCTGCTGGCGCAGAGGCTACTGACGAGACGGCAAACTCAAGCGATGCTGCGACGCCTGCAACCCAGCAACAGTAGCACCAGCAAAAACGGAAACCCCACCAAACCTGTACTAACAGTCCCGCTGATTGCATCTGCATAAACCTTTTGTGCCCGAGCCAGTGCTGGCTCGCCAGCCACACCACCGCTATTGTTATCAACGTTAGTGTCAGGCGTCTTTGATCGCACCAGTGTTGTCACAGCTGATTCATCAAGAGGACCGTCAAAACTGATGCGAGCAATACGTGTTGCACCACCTGCAAGACTCGCTAATTGGCATTGAGCCCCAGCATCTGTTGGCATACAAGTGACACCATCAATCTCGCTACTGTTTAACGCAGCTTGTCCAGTGTCAACCTCAACGACGATGTCATGAGCACCCTGCGAATGATCATTGGTCAGGTAAAGGGTTATCTCTGATTCGGATTCATCAGATTCCAATTGAGTGACTACGGCGACGTCGCTCGCATAGAGTTTCGCAATACTCTCAATGTCACCAATACTCGGTGACTGGCGTTGTCCAATCGACTGATTGGTGTCAGTCATTGCTTGGATCGTTGGAAGTCCATTTTGTGAAAAATGGGTTAATCCATAATGCATGATAGAACCGTAGTCATACTCGCCAAGTAACTCACCACCGCGTCTTGAAATATCAAAATTATGGCGTTTGTCAGCGTATATATTATTCCAATTTATTCCAATGTATTGATCACGATCGCTGCGTGTGTGCTCATGCTCAAGACCTAGAGCATGCCCAATCTCGTGCATGATGCTGCCCGCATTGCAGTTACCGGATAACCACACTTCTTGCGCTCCTCCAATAAATCCGACCCAGGATGCACAACCATCGCCAGGTTGAAAATGAAGAAAGTCTTCTGGTAGGGAGTCAACACTAACCGGATACAAGGTAATCCCCGCAAGGCGATTCCATTCCTCAACTGCAATGTTTATATTCGTGACGATTGCCGAATCAAGCCTGTCGTCAATATAAAACGGCACCAAGCCGTTTGGCCAAACACGCGCATCTTGAGGAAGGCCTAAGCCTCGTTGCAACCACTGACTCTCAGAATTGACTGCGGAATCAGAATCTCTTGCAACAAAAATATCACCCTCAATTATGCGCATACCATCGATGCTGTCAGCACCGTTTGCGTACTGCATGAATGGCGTTAATAACAGGCAGGCAAACAGCGACGAACGCATTGATCTTGCGAATCGAACAACAGCTGATCTTGAAAAAAGGGTCACATCAAGGCCTGGCACGACAAATAGCGACCTAATGCAACGCAACAATCAGACCTAAAGCAGCCTCAACACAAATCCATAATAATCAATGATATAGCGCTCAATTTCACGGTAAAACAGAGCCATAAAATGTAGATTCGGCTATGCTTGGCGCGATAAAGCGATACTGGAATCATGGTCAATAACGACACGTCGAACCCCGGCACACCTGAGCGAAAGCCAGAAAGTGCCAACAAGGCAGCTAACGCCAGCGAGGCAGCTGTTGGCTCGCCCGAGGACGCTATTGATCTGGGTGAGGATGCGATGGGCCGTAATCAGGCTGAGCGCAATGCCCGTCGAGACACTCTGAAAAGCATGCTTGAGGCTAGCGAAGCGCGAGTACTCAGGGCTCGCCGCAACACAAAACCTGTCCTGTCTATTGGTTATCGGGTACTGGTTGCAATAGGGGTTAACGCTGGACGCACAGGTACGATTCTCGACGCAGATTACATTCATAGCCGGGTGTTGGTCGAAATCAGCCAGAATCAACCAGCATTATGGCTCGCCTTTGATCACGTGGAAGCGACATCGGACGACTCGTAGCCATCATGCGTTTGCATAACCCTTTTGTTTTCGATCTTCGTTCCATCGCACTTTTTCGAGTCTCTCTAGGTTGCCTGATTCTCCTCGACCTCATTTTGAGAGTGCCGGATCTTGCTATTTTCTACACCGACGACGGTGTACTCCCACGTCATCATTGGATTGATATAACCCATCGTTGGTACTGGAGCCTGCATGCTGCGAACGGTGACTGGTGGTGGCAAGCCTTGTTATTTACCTTGGCCGCCGTGTTTGCGATTGGTCTTATCATTGGCTATCGCTCAAAGCTTATGGCTTTCTTGTCGTATGTGCTTTTGCTATCACTACTCAACAGAAACATCTTATTGCTACAGGGCGGCGACATATTGCTTGTCGTTATGAGTTTCTGGAGCTTGTTCCTGCCACTCGGCGCACACTTTTCAATAGATGCCGCCTTGCAACCAGAGCGTCAAAGAACGCCAAACTCCAATCGCTATTCCAAGGCAGGCGAATACCGTTACTTCTCGATTGCAACCATCGCTATCACTTTTCAAATCCTGTATCTGTATTTCTTTACTGCATTGCTAAAAGATGGAGATGCGTGGATAAGGAATTTCGACGCTGCATTCAACGCGGTTAGTTTGCAACACTTCGCGACACCAATTGGCGAATGGATCCGTCAATTTCCTGAGCTGTTAAAACTAGGTACAGTTTACGTACTGTCGGTTGAATTCATTGCACCATTGCTGGTATTAGCGCCATTTTTATGGCCGAAACTCAGACTACTTGGTCTGGCACTCCTGGCGTCATTGCATCTAGCGTTTTTGCTTATGTTGCATATAGGACTTTTTCCATTAATCGATTTCATGTCTTTGTCGCTGTTGATACCTGGTGCTGTCTGGGTATATCTGAGTAAATTTCGACGATCAACAGAAATTGATGGCATCACTATTCACTATGACGAGGATTGCGGCTTCTGTTTAAAGATGTGTCTGATCCTGCGCGAATTTCTGTTGCCAAACAATACGCCTATTGTTCCAGCACAAAATACCGCTGCCATACACGCCATCATGGAAAAGGAAAACTCCTGGGTGGTGACAGATATCAATAACAAACCTTATATCCATTGGCACGCAATGGCTTTTCTGTTTCGTCAACGTTGGCCTTTCAAACCAATTGCCTGGCTGATGTCAGTGCCACCACTGATGGCGATAGGAAATAGAATCTATCATTGGGTTGCCAATAACCGCGGAACCATGGGGCGTGTCACCTCTCGAGTCTTACCCTATCGTGAAGTACGGCTAAAACCAACCTTGCTGGGCTCTGGCCTTGCACTGTTGTTTTTTTATGTGGTCACGATGTTCAATGTGTATGAATTGCCCGAAGTGCGAGCGAAGATGCCCCGACATGTTGAGCAAATTGCCCGTAGTGTGCGCATCGATCAACGTTGGGACATGTTTGCGCCTTATCCAATTGTGTACTCCACATATCCAGCCATTCGCGGCAAACTCAGAAACGGTGCGCCAGCTAATCTTTACCCAAAGACAAGTGCGGCGGTTAACTGGACACCACCAGAAAATTTCTACCCACTTTACGATTCATATCGCTGGCGAAAATACTATGGGCGCGTTAATAACCACCGCAACAATGTGGTACGAAACGCTCTTGGTGACTACCTTTGTCGCAGTTGGAATCATCGCGACCGCACCCGGCCAGAACAATTGGCCACCTTTGAAATCCAATTTATCAGTTTCCGAACGAACAACGAAAATCGCCCAAAAGATCGAAGCATGAGAACGGTTTGGAAACATTGGTGCTACCCGGAATTCGAACCTAAAAGCTAACGCGCTTATTACTTAGCTAACAATACTTAGCTAACAATATAGTTAGCATTGCCAGTCGCTATCAGCCTCGATTCCTCGTTAAACAAACTCATTCGAGTTGCCGCAATGCGTTTACCCAGTCGCACAACATCAGCCTCAGCAAAAAAGCGTTCACCAATACCCTGACGCAAATAGTCAACACGCAGATCTACAGTCCCCAGATGCGCAAAACGGGACATTATCTGTAGCGTGTTCTCATGCTTATGGAATTCGGCAATCGCCCACATCACTGCAAGTCCACCAGCGACATCAAGGACCGACGAAATGACACCACCATGCAGACGACCGTATAAATAGTGCCCAATCAACTCCGGCCGCATATCAAAACTGATACGGATCGTAGTGCTTTCCAGCGGTTCCAGACGAAAACCGAGAAACTCATTAAAACTGATTTTATGCTCAAACAAGCTTGTGATCTCTTGCACAAGTTTGTCTTGCTCTGACGCGCCACGAGGCAGATTTTTGTTGCCTGGTTCAGATTGATCGGGCATGGGTATAACGTGAACTCTTAGCGCTTTAATCCACAAGAATAGCAGTGCCAGTGGACGTTCGTCTCGCAAAGGCAAATGCTACAGTGAAGTCGTTCACGCAGGAGATCAGAGGCGCTGAAGCTTGACGTGCAACCGCCGCTCTTGGATCCATGCAACGAAATACTCGTAACCGTTATGTGCTGACATCGACTTGGGGTAGCTTCACACTCCTACTACTGTCGCTGTGGCTACTGCCAATGAATTCCGCGGAAGCGGCAGCCTATCGCTGCACCGATGACCAGGGCCGAACCAGCTATTCTGAAAAACCTTGTGCTGTTGATCAACGGGTCAACAAGATCATTTCAGGCATTGGCGGTGGAATTGAATATTATTGCGAACTGCCGCAAAAGCTTGCTGAGAAAACAGCGAAAACCATGCGAGACGGTCGAGATTCAAGTGTCGTGTTCAAACAATATGGCGGTATCCATACTTTATCGCCAACTGTCATCAGCATCATCAATTACGTGTATCAATTCAAATTGAACTACCAGGCGACTACTGAGCGCATTGTGTCACTGACCAAGCAACGCTGCGAAGTGGGTTCATTTGGTGTGACTGACTGCGAGGTGTTTCCAAGCTCTTTCGTATCATCTGTCGGCGGATGCCTGGGTAGCGGAACCGCTGTTGCAAGCTACGGCTCACCGACAACGTCAGGCACTACCGACAATGCCCCCTCATCGAGATACAGCAATTCAGATAGCGCTGACGTACCACCCGAAAATCTCGAGCGGGCTAATGAGAGCACAGCTGATTGCAGAGCGAGACACCGCTACCAGATCGAAGGCATTGAATCTCAGTTATTCGACACTGTGTCATCAAGCGCGGAAAACCGCTTACGCGCCAAACAACGTGATCTCAGGCGTTCTGCTGAACGGTGCTAACAGCAGATTTTGGTGCTTTTGAAAACCCAAATAATCGCTTGATATCTTCCAACACCATATAATTAACTGGTATCAGAATCAGCGTAACAAGGGTTGCAAACAAAATTCCATAACCCAGCGATACGGCCATTGGGATCAGAAATTGCGCTTGCGTACTGGTTTCGAATATCAGTGGCATCAGACCGAAGAATGTCGTTAGCGATGTCAGCATAACCGCACGAAATCGCGCCATACCCGAGCTCTTGACCGCATCAAACAAAGGTAAACCCTTGGCTCTCTGCCTGTTTACCCAATCAACCAGCACCAGCGAGTCATTGACGACGACGCCACAGAGCGCAAGCATACCCATATAACTCATGATGCTTAGCGACATGCCCATAAACATGTGCCCTAGAACCCCACCAACGATACCGAACGGGATGACAACCATAACAAGGATCGGTTGCAGATAGCTTTTAAACGGAATGGCCAGTAGCGCATAAATAGTTAGTAGCACAAAGATCAGACCCGTTTTCAAACTACCAAATGACTCACGCTGTTCCCTTGCCTCCCCTTGCTGACTGATGCGTAAATCGGGGAACTCATTTTCAAGTTCCAATGCAAGCACTTCAAGATCGGCCTTTATACCTTCGACATTGGCATTTTGCTTGTCGACGTCGGCTTGGACATTGACGGTACGACGCCGATCCACCCGCCGAATTTGTGCAAAACCTCGCCCGACATCAATCGATGCAACACTGTCCAGTGGCACACTGTTCCCGGCTGGCGTACGAATACTCAGGCGCTCTAATTGACCGATAGAAGCACGTTCATCTTTTGGGTATCGTACAAACACCTTCACTTCATCACGGTTTCGCTGGATGCTCTGCACCTCACTGCCTAAATAAGCAATGCGCACTTGCGAGGCGATATCAGACAAGCTCACACCAAGTTGTGACGCCGCAGGTTTAATACTGAGCTGTATCTCCTGTTTGCCACCTTCAAAGGTGTCCGACACATCGCTAATGCCTGGGTAGTCTGCAAGGGCTGTCTTAATGCGTGCCGATGCCGTATTAAGTACATCAAAGTCATTACCAGATAATTCAATATCTATCGGGCTACCACCTCGGCCAATCTCAGCACGAAAGCTCAAATTTTTCGCACCAGGAATTTCACCAATTTCACGGCGCCACTCCGCCACCAATTCACGACTTGTGATATTCAGCGTTCGTTCCTCTGGAGGCACGATCTCAAACAACACACGCCCTCGATTACTGGCTTTGCCACCTCTACCGCTACTGCCTGAAGTAGCCATGATCGACTCAATGACGCTTTCGTTTGTGTCAGGATCTACGTGTTTCGCTTGAAGTCGTTTAACTGCATCTGTCATGCGTTGGATATGCGCGTCGGTAACCTCAAATGGGGTTCCCGCTGGCATCTCGAGGTTCGCTCGAGCAATTTCACTCTGTACACGAGGAAAAAAGATAAAACGAACATGACCGGCTGACACGAGGCTGAATACAATGATGGCTCCACCGAAAAACAAGGACAGCACCAGATAACGATTTCGTAGCGCCGCGGCGAGCACGGGTTGATAAAGCTTGTCGACACACCATTCAAATCCATCAGCAAACCGATGCTGCATTCGCGCAAAGACATTAGGCCGAGTTTCCTTATGGAAATTCAGATGACTCATGTGTGATGGCAGAACAAACTTCGATTCGACAATCGAAAACAAGAGTACCGGTATGACGATCAACGGTATCTGCGCAAAGATCTGTCCGCGCACGCCTTCAATTAGCAGGAGTGGAGTGAACGCAACGACAGTTGTCAACACACCAAATGTTACCGGCACCGCGACTTCATTGGTGCCATCAATCGCCGCTTGCACCCGATCCTTTTTTCGGCGCATATGGGTATAAATATTTTCACCCGTCACTATCGCATCATCAACAACGATACCCAGCACGAGAATAAAGGCGAAAAGGCTCAATAAATTCAACGAGACACCGAGAAATGGCATCAAGGCAATACCGCCCAGCATCGAGACCGGTATACCGACAAACACCCAGGCAGCCACCCAGAAACGCAGGAACAGTGTCAACAACAGGATAACGAGAATCCCACCTTGTATAGCGCTTTTAGTCAGCGTGTTTAAGCGTGCTTTAACGGTACGTGACGAATCGCGCCAGTAACCCAAGGTGACGCCATAAGGCATTCGTGGCTGAGCTTCGACAAGATAATTCTTGACCTCGTCCGCTACTTCTATCGCACTTTGCAAACCGGTACGAAATACATCAATTTCAATCGTATTCTGCCCATTGTAACGCTGCGATAAACCACCTTCTTCGAATCCATCGTTAATCGAAGCAAGGTCACCGAGAGTTACCCGAGTACCGTTAGCACGCGACAACACAACAATCTTGGAAAAGTCTTCTGCGCCATACGCCTGGCCACGAGTACGCAACAGGACTTCACCCCCCGCAGTTGAAATAGCACCCGCAGCAAGATCCAGTGAACTCTGTTCGATAGCTTGCGCAACACCTGCAAGTGTCAGGTTGTAGCGCTCGAGAGCTGCTTGAGAGATTTCAATGGCGAGTTCAAAACTGCGTGCACCAGAGACTTCAACAGAGGACACGTTTGGCAACGCTTCGAGTTCATCCCTTACCCTGGATGCGAGCGTGCGCAACTCCATTTCAGGCATGGAACCGGCCACTACCACACTGATTACTTCGCGAACTCGTTGCGGTACCGTGATACTCGGTGTACCGACTTCGTCAGAAAAAGTAGAGATTGAATCAACACGTTGTTTAACTTCATCAAGAACCTTGTCAGTATCAAAGCCCTTGGCAACTTCGATACTGACAGCGCCACTACTCTCACTGGCAGTTGATGTAATCTGCTTGATGCCAACGATATCCTGAATCGCCTCTTCAACCTTGATGGTGACACCTTCTTCAACCTCCGCAGGTGTAGCGCCACGAAATGGCACAACGACATTGACTCGAGCAAGTTCAAAGCTCGGAAAAACTTCAAGCGGGATACGAGTGAATAAAGTTGACAGACCCCAACCGATGATAAATACCATCAACAAGTTGGCTGCAACAGAGTTTCTGGCAAACCAGGCAATCAAACCATGCATGTTCAGCTCCTGTTAGTTGCAGCGCCGGGGGCTAACTTATCAGCAGGCTTACCCTCATTCCTTTGACCTTCCGGCCTGCCGCTATTTTGGCCACTTGCTTGGCCATTTGAACGGTTACCGCCATTACCCTGTCCTTGGCCTTCTCGCCTCCGTTGCAAGGGAGGCGGCGCAACACCATCAACAGTTGCGCGAACCGGGGTACCGTCAGTGACTGAACTAAGCGGGGTCAACACCAGTATTTCATCGTCATTCAATCCGGTGTTAATCGCCGCGAGCACTTCATCTGACCAGGCAACATTGACTGCGCGTCTGATCAACTTACTGTCTTCATCAACAATCAGCACCTCACGTTCTTCACGAACAGCAGAGCGCGGCACAACATAGACGTTGTCAAGTACCTGCCCTGCAATCAAAGCTTCAACGTACTGACCAACACGCAAGGGTGCAGACGGATCTGCGTAGGGGTTCTCAACGCGTGCGACAACCGTCAGCTGCTGAGTCTCTGCGTCTACACCTTCTGCACGTATCAGCTTACCTGTCCAGATTTGTTCAACACCACCAACTGAGGCGCGCAACTCAACGTTCGGTAAAGAGTCACTCGAACTCCCTGCATTCGGTAATTTAAGATAAGTGAGTTGGCGATTGGACAATGGCAGACGAACGTCAACGCTATCGAGAGCATGTATTTGCCCTAATGGTGCGCCACGTGCGACAAACTGACCAACCTCAGCTTCGCGTGCCGCAACCAGACCGTCGTAAGGTGCTACGACTTGAGTACGTTCAAGATCAAGTTCAGCTCTATTTACTTCGGCGCGGGATGCTGCAAGGCTTGCGCTCGCAGCCGCCATCTGGGGTTTACGCAGGGTCAGCTCTGACGGCGTACCTCGTCGACCCAGACTTTTCCAGTCATCGGCTGCCCGTTCAGCTAAGGCCTCCTCTTCACGTAATCGAGCTCGGGCTTCAGCCAAATTAGCGCGTGCTCGAGTCAAGGCGATCTCATAATCACGTTGATCGATTTGGACCAGCACCTCACCTTTTCGAAATTCACCACCCACGACATATCCAGGTGCCATCGACATCACCGAGCCGGCGACTTCAGCAACCAGGTTATTGTTGACGGTGGCTGTCACCGTCCCCTGGCTTCGAATCACAACGGGGTACGTCGTGGCCGCCAGACGAGTCGCTTCCACAGCCTGTGCACGGCTTTGCGACGGTCTTGAGAACGGCTCGGGCTGGTTATCCCGAATCTTCTTGCCAGCCAGCAAAGCACCTGCAATCACCAGACATGGCAGTGCTATTTTTAGGGTGGTCTTTATTACCTGCATTGTGATCCGTCTGCCCCGTCAAAGGATTGTTTAGCTATTCGAGTTACCATACGCAGCTGCAAAGAGAATAGTTCGATGTTAGCCAGGCGATCAGCCAACCACCGCACTTTGTTCGACTATCCGCCTTATTGGGCGGAATGTTACGGTCGCGCACCATTTTTGCCCATGAATCGTGCCGAAATGGACGAACTGGGTTGGGATAGTTGCGACATTATTATTGTGACCGGTGATGCTTACGTTGATCACCCAAGTTTCGGTATGGCAATCGTTGGGCGCCTGCTCGAGGCTCAAGGTTTTCGTGTCGGCATCATCGCGCAACCCGACTGGCACAGTAGCGAGGCTTTTACGGCGCTTGGCGCGCCCAATCTGTTCTTTGGTATCACCGCCGGCAATATGGACTCAATGATCAACCGCTACACGGCTGATCGAAAAATTCGCAGCGACGATGCCTACTCGCCGGACGACATCGGTGGTCAACGCCCAGATCGATCATCCATCGTGTATGCACAACGCTGCCGGGAAGCCTATTCGGAAGCTCCCTTGGTGCTCGGCGGAATAGAAGCCTCACTACGCCGCATCGCTCACTACGACTATTGGCAGGACAAGGTACGTCGTTCCATTCTTGCCGATTCCAAAGCTGACATGCTGGTCTACGGCAATGGTGAAAGAGCGATCGTGGAAATCGCGCACAGACTGGCAGCTGGTGAAACGATTGACGCCATCAATGATGTTCGCGGCACCGCCTACTTTGTAGATGATCTCCCCGAAGACTGGATCGTTATCGACTCAAGCAAAATCGACAAGCCTGGGCGTATTGAAGAACCGGTCAATCCTTATCAGGTGCCAGAGGACAACCCTGATAGTCAATGTGCCGACGGCAATAAATCACCAAACGGCGCAGACAAAGAAACACACGTTGTTAAATTTGTAAGCCTGGAAGAACGTCAAGCGGAACGCGCCGGCAAACGAGCACGCACAGTCTTACGATTGCCATCGTTCGACATGGTTAGCAACGACAAGGTTCTGTATGCGCATGCGAATCGCGTGCTGCATCTGGAAACAAACCCAGGCAATGCACGTGCACTGGTACAAAACCAAGGCGGGCGTAAGTTATGGCTCAATCCGCCACCGATACCGTTATCGACCGAAGAGATGGACTATGTTTTCGATCATCCCTTTGCCCGAGTACCGCACCCGCACTATGGCGAGGCACGCATCCCCGCTTATGAAATGATTCGCTTCTCAGTGAATATCATGCGCGGTTGTTTTGGTGGCTGTACCTTCTGCTCGATCACTGAACATGAAGGTCGCGTGATTCAAAACCGTTCTGAAGATTCAATCATCAAGGAAATCGAAACCATCCGTGATGATGTACCAGGCTTTACAGGCGTTATTTCAGATCTTGGTGGACCAACTGCGAATATGTATCGCATCGCCTGTAAATCACGAGAAATAGAGGCTAATTGTCGTTTGCCATCCTGTGTCTACCCGGATATTTGTTCGAATCTAGACACTGATCATTCGTCTCTTATTGGCTTGTATCGACGCGCGAGAACATTGCCTGGTATCAAGAAGGTATTGATCGCTTCTGGTCTGCGCTACGACCTTGCGGTCAAGTCGCCCGAGTACGTTGAAGAGCTGGTCACACACCATGTTGGCGGTTATCTGAAAATCGCGCCCGAGCACACCGAGCGTGGCCCTCTCGACAAAATGATGAAACCGGGCATCGGTGCGTATGACGAGTTCAAGCGGATGTTTGACAAGTACACGAAAAAAGCCGGCAAACAACAATTTTTGATTCCGTACTTTATTGCGGCTCATCCGGGTACGACGGATGAAGACATGATGCATCTTGCGCTGTGGCTTAAGCGTTACGGTTTTCGTGCAGATCAAGTGCAGAACTTTTATCCCTCACCGATGGCGACTGCAACCGCCATGTACTACACCGGCAAGAATCCTCTGCAACGTGTACGGCGCAACAGCGGTGAAGTCAGCATTGCGAAAACAACATCTCAGCGTCGTCTGCACAAAGCATTTCTGCGTTACCACGATCCAAAAAACTGGCCGATGCTACGTGACGCATTGAAGGCTATGGGACGCAGCGATCTGATCGGTAATGGTCGTGAGCAATTGATACCGAGCTATCAACCAAAAGACAATAACGACTACAAAAGCGCGCGACGCAAAAACAGTTCACCTGAAACTCGTGGCAAAGGTCGCGGGCGTGGCAAAACTGATACACGCTCTCACCAGGCCAAAGCAAAGCCAAAAGCTGGCCGGCTACTCACTCAACACACGGGCTTGCCACCGCGTAAATCATAAATATGTGCAGGCTGCACGGAATTTCGGAGGCACGCACACAAAAACGGCGGCTCTGAGGCCGCCGTCTTGTACAGACACTACCTGATATTTTAGATAATCAGTTGTGCAGGACCGGCGACTGGAGGATTTTTTCCAGCTCCGCATCTTCCTCTTGCTCTTTCAACAGTGCCAGCAATTTTGGGTCGGTCTCGTCGACGATCAACTCGAGCTCACCATCGGCAACCTGCTCTGCGCCATGCCCGTAGATGCAACCGCCGCCGCTACCGCCTGCATGCGCTGCGCCTGCCATCAGAGCCAATGCTCCTGCCGCCGCTACGATCGTTCGTTTCATATGCCGTACTCCCAGTTTGTGAGATTTGCACCATTTTTATCGCACAAAAATGCTGATTCAGCAAGTGACAAGGGGTTCTACAGCGAAATTAATAAGGTCACAGAGTACAATTGAGTCCATCTGACGCGCCGGGCACTAATTCGTGATTGAAGTTCAACACCTGGTCAAGCATTTTGGTGGCGTCAAAGCCGTCAATGATGTGACTCTGACCATCGAAACGGGCAGCATTACTGGGCTGATTGGTCCCAACGGCGCGGGTAAAACAACTCTGTTCAATTGCATAGCTGGCGCCTTTTCACCGAGCGGCGGCAAAATCATGCTCGATGGTGAAGACATCACCGGAATGGCTCCACACGCACTATTCCAACGCGGCCTCCTGCGTACCTTTCAGATAGCGCATGAGTTCAGCACGCTCACTGTACGCGACAATCTGATGCTCGTACCTGACAAACAACCTGGCGAGAACCTGTTTACTGCTTGCTTTCGCCCAAAGCATATTGGCGAGCGAGAAAAAGCAATTCAAGAACGAGCAGAAGAAATAATCGACTTCCTTAATCTGACACACGTTGCCGATGAGCTGGCTGGCAACCTGTCTGGCGGACAGAAAAAGCTACTTGAATTAGGTCGCACCATGATGGTCGATGCAAAGATCGTGTTTCTTGATGAGGTCGGTGCCGGGGTCAATCGCACACTACTGAATGCAATTGGTGATGCCATTGTTCGGCTGAACAAGGAACGCGGTTATACGTTCTGCATGATTGAACACGATATGGCATTCATCAGCCGCTTATGCGACCCGGTGGTTGTGATGGCTGAAGGCGCCATCCTGGCACAAGGCAGCGCTGAAGAAGTACAGCAAGATGAACAAGTCATCGAAGCTTATCTTGGTGGTGGCAGACGCCAGGAGCGCGCATGAAATTTCTAGAGGGTTCTGCCATGACGGCGGGATACGGCGCCACGATGATCCTGAACAACTGCTCTATAGCAGTTGATCGTAAGGAAATTACCGTCATCGTCGGACCAAACGGCGCTGGTAAATCAACGGCGATGAAGGCAATTTTTGGCATGCTGCCTCTCAACAGCGGCGCTATAACGCTCGATGGTGAAGACATCAGCAGCTTGAGCCCTCAGCAACGTGTCGCTAAAGGCATGGCATTTGTGCCGCAAACCAACAACGTGTTTCCAAGCATGACGGTCGACGAAAACCTCGACATGGGGGCTTTTCTACGCAGCGACGATCTTGAAACAACGCGAGAACAAATCTACGAATTGTTTCCAATACTCAAAGAAAAGCGTAAACAGGCAGCTGGCGAGCTCTCCGGTGGCCAACGACAACAAGTTGCAGTGGCCCGCGCACTAATGACAGAACCCAGCGTACTGATGCTGGATGAACCGACCGCTGGTGTGTCACCCATTGTGATGGATGAGCTTTTCGATCGGATCATCGAGGTGCGCAACTTTGGGCTTGCCGTGTTGATGGTTGAGCAAAATGCCAGACAAGCTCTCGAGATTGCAGACACCGGCTATGTCTTGGTAACCGGTGAGAATCGTTACACCGATACCGGTGAAGCACTACTCGCGAATACTGAAGTTCGCAAGACCTTTCTTGGCGGTTAATGCTCATGTCTAACGATTTTTTAAACGCTTTGGTACTGCTCGCCAATTTCGTCATTGTTCCGGGACTTGCATATGGCTCACAGCTAGCATTGGGCGCGCTGGGCATCACGCTGGTTTATGCGGTACTGAGGTTCTCGAATTTTGCTCACGGTGACACCATGGCATTTGGTGCGACCTTTACGATTTTTGTTACCTGGTGGCTGCAATCCAAGGGCGTCTCTCTCGGTCCTCTACCAACTGCGCTACTAGGTATACCCATAGGAATACTAGCAGCAGCACTACTGTGCTTGTTCTTTGACCGCGTCGTATATCAACATTACCGAAAGGTCAAAAGCGCACCAGTTATTTATGTCATTGCATCTGTCGGTGTGATGTTTGTGACCAATGGCCTCGTGCGATTGCTTATCGGGCCCAACGATCAACGCTTTGTTGATGGCACACGCTTTCTGATACGTGCCAAAGAATTCAAAGTAATGACCGGACTCAATGAAGGTCTGTCGATCAAGCTGACACAGGGGCTGACTGTTGTTGTTGCATTAATTGCGATGACAATTCTTTTCTGGTTTTTACAAAAGACTCGCACGGGAAAGGCCATGCGCGCCTACTCTGATAACCAGGATCTCGCCTTACTATCAGGCATTGATCCGAAAAAAGTCACGATGGTGACTTGGATAATTGTTGCAGCACTGACAACAATTGCCGGTGTACTTTACGGGCTCGACAAAAGCTTTAAGCCTTTTACCTATTTCCAGTTGCTGTTACCGATGTTCGCGGCGGCCATTGTCGGCGGAATAGGCAAACCACTTGGCGCAATACTGGGTGGATTTATCATCGCATTCTCAGAAATAACGATTACTTATGCATACAAGAAAGTATTCAAGTACTTGTTACCAGAAGATCAGCAACCTGAGACTTTATTGCAGCTTCTGTCCACGGACTATAAATTCGCCGTGTCTTTCGTGATTCTTGTCATTGTTCTGTTGGTGAGACCCACCGGGCTTCTTCGTGGGAGTTCGATCTGATGTCCATTACCTTACGCAGTGTTCTTGCAGGCATGGTCATGGTTGGATTGCTTGTGTTTGTAGGCCTGTATCAATCCTGGTCATTGTCTTTCGCCATAATCAACATGTGTTTGATCTCAG
>CAZQOI010000043.1:13540-26049 GCA_964594905.1 uncultured Granulosicoccaceae bacterium | reverse complement strand
GTGTTAATGAGTCTGCCTTGTCGAAGGATCTGGACAACGCCTGGGAAGTCTTGGCTGAGCCTATTCAAACAGTCATGCGAAAGCACGCTGTGCCAAATGCATACGAATCACTCAAAGCCTTGACTCGTGGTCAGGGTATTACGCGTGAAGCGCTAGAAAAATTTATCGCAACACTTGATATTCCAGAGTCAGACAAAGCACGCCTGGCCACATTGACACCTGAGACTTACATCGGTCTTGCGACGCGTTTGACTTTGGAACTCGGCGAGCACTTACATAGCAAGACATAGACTGGTGCAGCTGCCTTCACATTGTGAATTTCCAGATGCACTGGATGCAGTCAGTTTCCTGAAAAAATACTGGCAGCAATTGCCGCTGTTGATGCCTCAGGCATTCCCCGATTTTCAAACACCCTTACCTGCCGATGAACTTGCCGGGCTTTCACTCGAGTCTGGCACTTCGCCGCGTTTGATTGTCAGAGATGATGCCGGCAACTTTCGACTCGAGCATGGTCCTTTTGAAGAACAACGCTTTGCCACACTTGGAGACAAAGACTGGTCGTTACTGGTCACCGATGTTGAAAAACATCTTCCGCAATTACGCGCTCTATTAACAGCGTTTTCATTTCTGCCCAGTTGGCGTATTGACGACGTGATGATCAGCTATGCCCCTGATGGTGCATCGGTTGGCGCGCATGTCGATGAGTATGACGTTTTCCTGTTACAAGCCAGTGGTCAACGTCAGTGGCTAATCGAAGACACAGTGCGAGAGCATGTGCAAAGTACTCAAGGCGATTTACGTCTGGTTGAAGATTTCAAACCAAACAAGGACCTTCTGCTGTCACCAGGCGATATGCTATACCTGCCACCCGGCATAGCTCATCACGGTATAGCTGTCGGCGATGATTGCACAACGTGGTCTATCGGTTTCCGCGCTCAAAGCACAGAGGAGCTGATTCTTAAAATTTCAGAACTGATAGCTGAACGGCTGTCAGGTTCAGACAGCTTACAGCGCTACCGCGATCCACAACTCCTGCCTGCTGTAAACGGTGAACTTAATGCTGACGCAATAACAACATACAAAACACTGTGGCAGACAGCAACCGATCTAGATACTGAAGAATTTTCAAACCTGTTGGGCACCCTGCTGACACAGGACGGCGGTATCAATCGCGAAGATAGCGCGGCAAGCGTTAGTGAAGCTCAAGGTAGCGGTGAGGATTTCGATCGCCACGCTTTCTCGGAACTTGTTTGGATAGATGACGGCGAATTGGTAACTTTGTTTGCAGATGGCGACAGCTATCAGTGCACTCGCGCTTTGGCAATCGCATTATGTGGAATGCAATCACCAACACTTAAATCGTCGGAATGGACCGATGATAAAAACGAACTGCTAGTAATTCAACAATTAATAGCCGCGGGCGTGCTTATCACGTCGGCGTAAACCGAGTACGCCAATAGCGCCCAGTACAAGCGCTGCAAATATGGGATCTGGTCGGTAAGAACCGATTCCAACTGAAGCCACTTCACGCGGCACTGTGCTACAACCTCGTCCCTCCAAACCAACATCAATCTCTCCGTCAAACGAGTTTGCAGACGCAAGCAAAGGGTCGGTGCTTGATAGAGAAACAAGACCTTGCCGATAATCCGGAACGCCATCGGCATCTTCATCTGGCAGAACCGCATCTGAATCAGCTCCAATAAGCAACGGCACGAGATCCGCTAAACCATCATTATCAGCATCTTGGAGCACATCAATTATCCCATCGCCATTGAAGTCGCCCCAACCAGTTTCTTCTGTATCTCCGAGTCCATCGTTATCGCTATCAGTATCGCGATAGTCAGCTATGCCATCAAGATCGGTATCAGGAATAACAACAGGTAAAACCTCTAGACTGTCATCGTGTCCAGACAGGTTTTCATCGATATAGTTTTCGATGACACCATCAAGGTCTGCATCACTTGCAAGCCCCTGAGTTTCTATAGTGTCGGACAAGCCGTCGTTATCACTATCACGATCGTACATATCGAAATTGCCATCACCATCGCTATCAATCGGATTGGTAATCAAATCCGACTCGCCATTGGACGCACCATCTATAAGCGCTTCTATCGAATCTGCAATTCCGTCATTATCTGAGTCGCGGTCAAGATGGTTGGCAAGCCCATCGCCATCCATATCATTATCAACTGATGCATCAATCTCGATGAAATCAGGCACACCATCCGAATCACTGTCCAACGTTTGCGCGGAATTAATACTCCCGGACATTCCATCTGTGTCGGTGGAATCGACGACAAGGCCTTGCCTATAGTCTGGAACACCGTTGGCGTCCGCATCTGGCAAAACAGCATCTGCATCAGCTCCAATGAGCAACGGCACAATGTCAGCTAAACCATCATTGTCAGCGTCTTCAATAACATCAATTACCCCATCGCTATTAGTATCGCTCCAACCGGTTTCTTCGGTATCACCTAGCCCATCGTTATCGCTATCCGTGTCACGATAGTCGGCTATACCATCAAGATCGGTATCGGGAATAACTAATGGTGCAACCTCTAGAACGTCATCATGCCCTGTCCGGTTCTGGTCGATGTAGTTATCAATCACGCCATCAAGATTCGTATCACTGGCCAGCCCTTGAGTTTCTATGGTGTCTGACAAACCGTCATTATCACTATCACGATCGTACATATCGAACTTGCCGTCGGCATCGGTATCAACCGGATCAGTGATCAATCCCGATTCTCCAATGGACGCTCCATCAATAAGCGCTTCAATTGAATCTGCGAGTCCGTCATTGTCCGAATCGAGATCGATGGAATCTGCCAGACCATCCCCGTCGCTATCGTTCAGCCCCTCGATATCATCGCCAACGCCGTCGTTGTCGCTATCCCGATCCAGATAGTCCGGTGTGCCGTCATTGTCGAAATCGCGATAACCCACGAGAAATTCAATGTCATCGAGTAAGAGATCGTTACCAATGCCACCTGGTGCATTGTTTGAAAGAATCAAAGATATATCACCGCCATCTGGTGATTCAAACACCATTGTGCTTTGAATCCAATCGCTACCAGCGATGTCGCCAGATTCGTAGTGGCTAAGTTCAACTCCGTCTGTGCCAACTATCGCGAACCGAACATTGGGTAGAATTGCAGCAGTCGGCTGGGTGTTGATAATCCAGGCAGAAAATATATAACTAGCACCAGCGACCAGGCCGCTCATCTCTCGCCGATAAAATTCACCAGGTTCAAAAGCACTGTTGACACCAAACGCACGGCCATTAACATCATTGGCCGTGAAGTCTTCAACAATGTTGCCGTAGTCTGTCATCCAGTACTCACTGCGAGTATCAGGCGCTATCACTGCGTATTGACCGTCCTGAATTTCATCACCGGGGTGGTACTCATAGTTGGTAAAGGGACTTGGAACTTGTTCGCCTGTACCGAAGTCTTCGGTGAAGAATGGCTCAGTGTGAAATGAGAAATCAGCAATACCATCGTTATCGATATCGATCTCTGCTTCAATCGCATCGGGAATCCCGTCGTCATCAGCGTCACCCGGTGCTGCAAAACTTAACGATGGAAGCGAAAGCAAGCTAGAACAAAAGTACAGGTACAACGGAAGCGCGAGTCTTTTTGGCATAGTTTCACATCACGAGAGCACCTTCCCGGGACTCTCGTTACCACGACATAGCTACAGATGCTTACCCGTTTTGCAGTTAGCATGCCACTGACTGAACCACTGCAAGGCAATAATGCTCAGTGCGTTGCGTACTTCTCGAGTCTCCAGCATTTTGATGGCATCTTTTGCTGAAACAACATGGGTCAGGATGTCTTCGTCCTCATTATCGAGACCGTACACACCACCAGCAGATGACAAATCAGTCTCGGCAAAAAAGACAAAAACTTCCTCGGTGCTTGAGCCTGGACTTGCAAGATATTGCGCCACCAGTTTAAGACCCTGCAGCTCCAGACCAGCCTCCTCTTTTGCTTCGCGGATCGCAACCTGCTCAGGAGTTTCGTCTGTATCGATCATGCCAGCGATTATTTCCTTGAGCCACGGACCTGTATCCTGATGTCTCGCGCCAATACGAAATTGTTCGATAATTAAAACTTGATCGCTCACCGGATCGTATGGCAACACACCCACAACATTACCGCGAACAAATTGCTCGCGAGCAACTGGTGGCGTTTCTCCTCCGTTGAACAAGCTGTGTTTGAATACAAGTCGATCAACCTTGTAGAATCCTTGATACACCGTATCACTCTGTTCGAGCGACCATTTTCTTAGCGGTTTGGCTTCGCTCATTGGATTTCCGATTGTTGAAGTCTTGCAAGCATCGCTTCGACCATTGGCACATCATCAGGATGATCGACCCCTCTAGCAATGGATGCCGGTACTATACCTACGTGAATCTTGCCCCCATGATACAAAACTCGCAACTGCTCAAGTCGCTCCTCGTTCTCTATTGCACATGCGCTCAGTGAAGAATAAGCATTTAGAAATTCACATCTGTATGCATATAAACCTAAATGTAGAAATGCTTCCGGAAAAGAATCATCAGATTTCTCATCTCGACGCCAAGGAATAGGAGCACGACTGAAGTACAGTGCCATGTCGCGATGATCTCTTACTACCTTAACTCGATTTGAGTTGACGAAATCTTCCTGCGACGTGATCTTCATGCACAGAGTTGCCATGTCGGCATCTGTATTCTTCTCAAGATTAGCCGCAAGTAAATCAAGATGGTTCGCGGGAGTAGTCGGTTCATCGCCTTGCAAGCCAACTATCGTGGTATCAACTCCCCATCCTCTCGCCTTGACCACTTCAGCGATTCGATCGGTACCAGTCGGATGGTCACTTCGAGTCATGTGAACATCAACATTGGCGTTTTCGCAAACAGTACGAATTCGATCATCATCTGTCGCAACAACAATATTTACCGCCTCCGACTCTCGAGCACGATCAACGGTATGCAATATCATCGCTTTTCCCTGCAGCTCAAAGAGCGGTTTGCCAGGAAAGCGGTTAGATGCATAACGTGCGGGAATAACGATGTTGTAAGTCGTCACAAGTAACTTGGTTTGTCTGCCAGCAGACTCAAATGATAGACCTTTTCCAGACTGAATCGACGCGAATCCATAGGAGTCGAGGGTGATCAATTTCAGAGCTTGGCGCTGAGGCCGAACTTTGCAAATATTGAAGACGAGCACATTTCGATAGACAAGGACTAAGGTGTCTGTCAAATGTCGTGGATAGAGAGGCCTGTTCTGGCGAAGGTTTCCCGTCAATCTGCCGAATACGGTCAGGAGAAAATACCTAATTTATCTGGCCTTGACATCCGGTGAGAGAAAAGCAGCGGTGACTAAAATAGAGTTCAGCCCAAGCATTTATACCCGCGCAATCAAACCCGCGTTTGATCGGTTAGTGGCTCTGTGCCTGTTGATTATGCTGGCAGTACCAATGCTGCTTATTGGTGCCACTGTTGCTATCTCAATGGGACGTCCGATCCTGTTTCGTCAGAGTCGCGTTGGTCTTAACGGGAAAACTTTCAACGTGTTGAAGTTCCGCACCATGGGCTCAGACAGACGAGCATCTGAGCAAGACGTCAATCAAGACCTCAGAGTCACCCACAAGTCGGATGTAGATCCAAGACACACAACAGTCGGTAGATTTCTTCGCCGCTACAGTCTTGATGAACTACCGCAGCTAATCAATATAGTGCGTGGTGATATGAGTCTGGTCGGTCCAAGACCCGAACTTGAACATATTGTTGCAAACCATTATCCGGAAGGTCTGGAACAACGCCATCTTGTTCGCCCTGGTCTGACTGGTCTATGGCAGATATCTGCAAGAGGCAGTGGCCCAATGCATGAGAATGGCGAATGGGATCTCGAATATATCAAGCGTGTATCACCGATTACAGATTTTTGTATTTTGGTCAAAACACCGTTCACCGTGTTTGGTCGAAATGCAGGTCAATAAACCACCACGCGGCGATAGTGTTAGCTGCTAATCAAAGTTACACTCATTTCATCTAAGATTTCGTTGATCGAACTTAGCAGCATTGCATTAGGTTGAAGACAGACGTCAACCGCATAAACCTCGTTTGAAAACGAACTCAACGAAGCTAATTGCCTGATCTTCACAGCATCCTTGCGAGTGAGCAGTACGGGTAACTGATCATCGAACTGAAAGTCCTCGTCACCAAAGACGTGGTGATCTGCCTTAGGGTGTTCGATGACTTTTATACCGACAGATTTCAAACTGTTGAAAAAACGTTGTGGATGGCCAATTCCTGCAATTGCATGAACGGTCCTCCCCTGAAAGGCTTGGATATCCCGAGCCTCACCCCTCAACAGCGGAACACACTTGAATGGCTCTAACTGGAAGGCAGCTCTATCGCTAGGCAGTTCCTTGCCAACAGTCCATTGCTCAACCAGCAAATCAACTGTGTTCAGGCGCGACAGGCTCTCACGTAATGGACCTGCGGGTAGAAACCAACGATTACCAAACCGCCGCTCAGCGTCGACAACAACGATCTCTGCTTGTCTTCCCATTGCCAAGTGCTGCAGTCCATCGTCGGAAAGAACAATATCAACATCCGTGTTGTCCGCCAGAAACTGTACCGCGTCGGCCCGTGCCGTACAAATACACACTGGCACACTCGTAAGCTCATACAACATCGAAGGTTCATCACCGACCTTTTGCGCTAAGTCGCCAGAACGTAAAAGATGGGGCTGTTTGTGAACTTGCCCGCCATAGCCACGACTGACGATGCCTGGTCGCTTGCCACGTTTCAGACATTCATGGACAAGATGCACCACCAACGGCGATTTGCCAGTGCCGCCTACCGTGATATTGCCAACAACGATAACGGGTAGTCCTGGGGATACGGAACTCGACTTGATGCCATATCGATAGCAGAGTATTCGTAAAAAACTGACAAAACGAAACACCATTGACAAAGGCCACAATGTGATAGCCAACAATCCCCGATGTTGCCATGCCTGTTCGATTTGCATGCGCGCCACGGTGGTTTAGCTGAATTGCAGTTGATGAAGTTTGTAGTAATACGATTGCTTGGCCAGAAGCTCATCGTGGCTGCCAATCTCAACAATATGTCCACGATCCATGACCACAATCCGATCGGCATTTTCAATTGTTGAAAGCCTGTGAGCGATTACAAGTGTGGTGCGTCCTTGCATCAGGGCATCCAGGCCTTGCTGAACCTTACGTTCAGATTCACTATCAAGCGCTGACGTTGCCTCATCGAGAATTAGTATCGGAGCATTTTTCAATAATGCTCTGGCAATAGCGACTCTTTGGCGTTGTCCACCTGACAGCATTACGCCATTCTCACCAACCATGGTGTCGTACCCAGTTTCGAGGCGCGAAATAAAATCATGCGCATGTGCAGCTTGGCATGCGCTGGTCAATGTTTGCTCATCAATCGTCGCTGAGCTGCCATAGGCGATGTTGCTGGCTATCGTGTCGTTGAACAACATGACGTCCTGACTGACAGTTGCTATCTGGCTGCGTAATGACTTTAAAGTGTATTCATCAACAGACAAGCCGTTAACCTTGACTGACCCTGCGTCAAGTTCATACAGACGTGGCAGTAAATTAACCAGCGAAGTTTTTCCACTACCTGATTCACCAACAAAGGCGATAGTTTCTCCAGCCTTTATTTCGAGGCTGATATCTTTCAGAACCGCGGGCTTGTCATCCTCATAGCTGAGACTTACCTTCTCAAATGAGATCGATTGAATTGGCGTGTTTAAATCCTTGCTGCCTTGATCCCGCTCCGACTCAAGATCAAGAATCGCAAACAAACTTTCACCGGCAGCAATGCCTTTTTGAATCTGGCTATTTAAGGTTGTCATTCGCTTTAACGGCGCAAAGAGTAATAGCATCGCCGTAATGAAGGACATAAAGCTACCGACAGATATACGCTCGGAAACCTCACCACTGGAGGCTATATAAACTATGACGGCGAGTGCCAAGGCCACCAATAACTGAATTATCGGCTCATTAAGCGCCTTGACCATGGTCTCTTTCATGTTGAACGCGCGATTACGCTCATTGACCAATTCAAAGGCTGCGGCCTCTTCCGCCTGACCACCAAAAATCTTGATAACTCGACTGCCTTCAACGGCTTCCTGTATTGCGTGGCTGACATCGCCCATGGAGCCTTGAATATTGCGGCTGATTTTGCGGAATTGACGACTCACACGACCGACTATGATGCCAATGATCGGGCCAATAACAAGAAAAGACAATGACAATTGCCAGCTCTGATAAAACATCAGGGCAAACAGCCCAATCGCAGTCAACGTATCGCGCACCATTACGGTCAGTGAGCCACTTGCCGCATTTGCAACCATTTGGCTGTTGAACGTTATGCGCGAAATCAGTTCACCAGATGATGCGCGATCATAAAACGCGGTTGGTAAAGATAAGTACTTTTCAAATATCTCTCCACGCAACTGCTTGATCACGCGCCAGCCTATCCATGAAATGTAATAGGTGGATGCAAATCCCGCGATACCTCGAAACAGGAAAATACCAATAATCATCAACGGCACAAACACGATCGCACTTTTGTCCTGATTGACGAAACTGCCGTCGAGCATCGGCTTCATTAAAGCCGCGAATGCTGTATCGGTCACGGCATAGCCAATCATTCCTAAGATGGCAATGATGAACTGACGACGATACGGAATGACATAACGAAGCAAGCGCTTATAC
This sequence comes from uncultured Granulosicoccaceae bacterium, assembly GCA_964594905.1. Lineage (GTDB taxonomy): Bacteria > Pseudomonadota > Gammaproteobacteria > Granulosicoccales > Granulosicoccaceae > Granulosicoccus. The sequence goes on along the minus strand of CAZQOI010000043.1, from coordinate 17,295 downwards.
GTGGACGCGCCCGACACTGGCTCATCGTTATCGGTCAGCGTTTGTTGGCGGCTGCGCTCAGTACCTGTAGCTTGTTGCACGTGGCTATCGCTTGAACCTGGTTACCACGTTAGGCTCAGTTGCTACTGCGAGACGTCGCGATTGACATGCGCAACATGCCAAGTTGTCCTGCAGCATCCATCGCGGTCACAACTGCCTGATGAGGTGCCTGGGCATCAGCCCGAATTGTCAACGGGATATCACGGGCGCCTCCAGAAACCTTAAACAGGGCATTCTGCAACGACGTAACATCGGATTTCACCAGTTCCTGATCATTGATGTAGTAACGACCGGCAGCATTGATAACTACCTCTATGGACTCCTGCGCTGCCTCCACCGGGTTTTCACTGGCGCGTGGCAGTTGAAGCGAGATGGTTGATTCCTTTTGGAACGTGGTAGATACCATGAAGAAGATCAACAACAAAAACACCACATCGATCAAGGGCGTCAGATTTAGCTCCAGATCCTCACGTGGTTGTCGCTTGAACTTCACGCAGCCACCCGGGATTGCGACTGACGCTTTTGCAAGACATCGACAAGCTTCAGCGCTTCTTTTTCCATGCCAACCACAAGTCCATCGACTTTAGCGCGGAAGTAGCGGTAGAACATCAATGACGGTATGGCGACCATCAAACCACCAGCTGTTGTAATCAGTGCCTGGGATATGCCACCCGCCAGCTGTGCAGGATTGCCAACCCCGACTGTCGTGATGTTGGTAAACACGCTGATCATCCCGACAACGGTTCCCAAAAGCCCTAAAAGTGGGGTAACAGCTGCAATGGTGCCAAGGGCGTTGAGGTAACGCTCGAGCTCATGGGCGACGTGGCCGCCCACCTCCTCGATCGACGCTTTCATCAGGTCTCGATCTTGAGTACGATGAAGTAGTCCCGCGGCTAGCACACGACCTAACGGAGAACCCTGCTGGATTTCCCGCACCTTCTCCTCCGTCAACTGACGGGTGCTTGCCATACGCCAGACATCAGCGACGAGGTTCGCCGGTAGAACCTTCTCCTCTTTGAGAACGACAAAGCGTTCTGCAACAATAGCCAATGCGATAATGGAACACGCAATGATCGGCAGCATTAGCCATCCGCCGGCAGTAACAATTTCCCACACAGTAATTGCCCTTTAAAGTGTCAAGTCCCGCCATCTGGCGCTAAGCAGCAAGCGTGTAACGACCCACGCCTGGAGTTCCGTTAATCTTTGCCGTGCCAAAAGCGTCGATGCGCATTCCGCCAAATTTGTGGTGGTTCGCGCAGGCCCGCTTCGCCCAACCGAAAGACTGTCGCTCCGTCCCGACCGGTTACATAAGACTTAGCACCTACTAATTTATAGCGCAATTGTACTTCAGCGTGAGGAAATCCATACCGGTTGCGGTTACCGGCGGGAAACACGACATGTGCCGGCTGGAGCTTATCAACCAGAACCTGGCTCGAGGAACTGCGACTGCCATGGTGTGGCGCCAGCATTACATCAATCGGAAAGGCGTTGTCCGAGAGGGCTAAACGTCGCAAAAGACGCTGTTCCGCAGCGTGTTCGATATCTCCGGTCAATAACAGCCGACTCTGGCCATGAAAAACCAGTAGCACACAGGATTGGTCATTTTCACTGCCACCGTCACCAGCACCTGGATGCAGGAAGGAAAACCACACATCATCCTGGACCCAGGTGTCTCCCGCCAGGCAGCTTCGAGCATCCAAGGTACTGACTTCATCCAATACCGGACTATGAATCAAGGTCAACGACGGGTTTTGTGCCAGGACCGCGTCAATGCCCCCAGCATGGTCGTTATCGCCATGCGATACGATCAATGTATCGATTTGATGTCTCCCAATACCTCTCAAATAGGGCTGCACCACGCGATTAAATAAAGTAGACGTACCAAAGCCCGGTCCGGTATCGAACAATGTCGTGCTGTGTTCAGTCAGTATCAGTGAAGCAAAACCCTGCCCGACGTCTAATACATGCAACTCGACGCCAGAAATTCGTGGTGCACTGAGCGAAAAAAACAGTGCTGGTGCAACCAAGGGCGCACCCACGATTCGTAAGCCTAAACCGCGCGGCGCGCAAAACAACGCAAGACCGAAAATTGCCAATACAACGTATTCAAGGTCAGGCAAGGTTGCAGGTGGCGATGACAGCGCCAGTGTCTGACACCAGCTGAGATACTTTAGTAAATGTAAAACACACCACTGACACAAAGACAACACAACAGCAGCCAGATCCGGATGCAACATCGCAAGAATCAATGACAGCATCGCGAGCGGGACCACAATCAGACTAACCAACGGAATGGCAACAAGGTTAGCCAGTGGAGATACCAGTACCGCTGACTGGAAGAACCACATTGTAATGGGCAATAGCAACACCCCAAGCAGCAAATGGCTACGCACAAGACCGAACAGGCGTGTCGAAAATGATGATCGATCAATAAGGCGCCCACGATGTAAATAAACAATCAAGGCCACAGTCCCAAACGATAACCAGAAACCCGCACCCACTGGACTAAGAGGTTCAAGCAATAAAACGCCTAAAACGGCAAAAAGCAAGGCAATATCAGTTGCCAGCGGGCGTTGTTGACTGCGGGCAGCAGCCCACACCAGAACCATGATCAGCGCCCTTTGCGTCGGCAGAGCGAATCCAGCCAGAGCGGCATAAGCAGTAGCGAATACAACACTTGTCAGTAGGGCCAGACGGTATCCATCTGGCACAAACCTTCGAAGTTGGGCGATCGATGAATTGATATCGCGACTACCGATACAACGCTTGTTTATCAAAACGCCGATTGGTTTGATCATCATCTGAATACAACGAGCAATACGAAAACCAAACACTGCAAACAATGAGATATGTAAACCCGATATGGCAACCAGATGCGCAGTGCCCGTATCTCGCAAGATCTGTAAGGCCTCTGCATCAATGCCAGCCTTAAGACCCAAGGTGAGCGCTTGCACCAGCGCGACGTTTCGATCAGCTGATGCCAACTCAGTTAATCGCGTTGCGAAATTCTTTCGAATGCCGTGAAGATTAAATCCCTGATGGCTGGATACATGTTGTTGTTCAAGTCGAGCGTTAACATAGCCAGTGGCGTGAATTCCATTTTGCAAAGCCCAGGCAACAAGATCAAACGTGTGCGGGTTACGTAAACCCTCAAGCGGTTTCAAGCGGACTGACAATTGCCAGACGTCCAAGGGTTCAAGACCAGGACGCTCGGGTCCAAACCAATAGAGTTGGATAAGCTCTGGTGAAAATTTGCCGTCACAGGAATCACAGTTGAGAACGTTTGCGAAAAACCGCGAATGACTGTTCTGGACCTCTGGGACGCCTTGAATTCGGACCGTTAGCTGCAAATCGGTGGAAATCAGGGATTCGTCCAAAGCATGCCCCCAGTAAATCCAGACAGAGCTGAAAACCGTGAATGCACCGATCAATCCAGAACCGAGAAAAATACAGCTTAGGCGTCCATCTATCCGCTGCCCGGCGTAACGAAAAACGAGAAAAACACTCAGGATCAGTACGATCAATGTACCGATCAGCACTGACCAGATTTCAGATGCCGGTACCAATAGAAACAGCAATATTCCGATAAAAAAACCAATGATCGCGGTTTTCGACTGATCCATCAGCTCAGGAACTTTTCCGCCCTGGCCAAGGCCTTACGGTTAGCTTTACCGTTAAATTCAATTTTTTTGGCAATCCGACGTTAACTGTAGTGA
>CAZQOI010000043.1:0-13440 GCA_964594905.1 uncultured Granulosicoccaceae bacterium | reverse complement strand
GTTAGCTTTACCGTTAAATTCAATTTTTTTGGCAATCCGACGTTAACTGTAGTGACCCCAAGCGAACCTCAAGCATCAGCCGCATGAGCCAAAGATGGCTTAAAGAAAAATTGCCTGCAGCCGATGAAATGCAGCGCCGTGTCAGCAGCAGCTTTGGGCTGAACGACACTAAAAGTGGATTTCTCGCACGCATAAAGCTGTGGTTGAGAAATACCTTTGCGCAGCCGATGGTTTGGCATCTCAACCGACGTTCGGTTGCCGGCGGCGTCGCCGTCGGCCTGTTTGTCAGTTGGTTGCCCCTGCCTTTGCAGATGTTGATCGCCGCAACCCTTGCAGCTGTATTGCGCGTCCATGTGCCTGTGTCCATTGTGATGGTGTGGTTCACCAATCCGCTGACGTTTGCACCACTACTCTATGCCGCGTGGCGTTGTGGATCAATGATACTTGGCACTGGTGACCTGGAAGTACCCGATACACTTACAGTCAAAAGCTTCATGGACACGGCCACCGATTCATGGCCAATACTACTGAGTGGCGCATTGTTTTGTGCTGCAGTGTCAGCAGTTGCGGGTTTTGTGCTAACTCTGGTTATCTGGCGCATTCACGCGGTGCGCCGTTGGCGGCAAAGGGGATCTCGCAGGAAGAAACGTCATCGACTTGGTGCGTCGATCTAAGCGAGCTATCAGTTATTCACTGCGCTTGCAATTCGCCATGGGTTAATCGCAGCACTCGATCCATCCGAGATGCAAGCCTCGTATCGTGAGTCACGACAAGGAAGCTTGTACCGATCTCGCGGTTCAGCTCAAGCATAAGCTCATAGACGCGAGACGCAGTTTCCTCGTCAAGGTTACCGGTCGGTTCATCGGCCAGAACCACACCAGGATCATTCACTAATGCGCGAGCGATTGCAGCGCGTTGCCGTTCGCCCCCGGAAAGCTCGCCCGGTTTATGTTTTAAACGTTGGCCCAAACCTACTCGATCAAGCAGTTCACTGGCACGTTGTTGTGCTTTTTTCGTTGATTCACCTCGAATCACCAAAGGCATACTGACATTCTCGACAGCCGAAAATTCGGGCAAGAGATGATGAAACTGGTAAACAAACCCCATGTGGCGATTACGTAGCTTGCCGCGTGCTGCTTGATTCAGATTGGCGAAATCCTGACCACCCAAAACCACACTGCCACGCGTCGGTGTATCAAGCCCTCCGAGTAAATGTAGAAGAGTACTTTTACCGCTGCCTGAGCTACCGATTATGGCAACGCGCTCTCCGCGTGATATTTCCAGTGAAACATCGTTCAGCACATCCACAGCAAGCTCGCCTTGCTCATAGCGTCGACCGAGCCCGCTTGCTTTAAGTACGGGCACGTTTTCGTGATCACTCATAAGCTAATGCTGCCGCGGGATCTGTGCGCGAGGCGCGCCATGCTGGATATAGTGTTGCGAGAACCGACAAGGTAAATGACATGATGCCAACTTTGACAACATCCGGAACCCGCAAGTCCGAAGGCATCTTGTCGATGTAGTACACCTCGGGGTTTAACACTGGGCCGGTAAACTGCTCGATGAAAGGTACAACAACATCAATATTGCTGGCTAACAAAACCCCGCCGATCAAACCAAACACAGTTCCAAGCACACCGATTAATGTTCCCTGCACTACAAAAATTGACAAGATACTTTTCGGCGAAGCACCCTGGGTGCGCAGAATCGCGATATCACTTTGCTTGTCTTGTACCAGCATCACCAGTGTAGAAATAATGTTGAAAGCAGCTACCGCAACGATCATCGACAGAATAATGAACATCATCGTCTTTTCCATCTTCACTGCCAGAAAATAGTTTGCGTTCTGTCGCGTCCAGTCACTGATGAAATAGTCAAAACCAATCTTATCGCGTAGCTCACGCGCTACGATCGGCGCGCGGGCAGTGTCATCAAGTTTGAGGCGCACGCCCGAGTACCCATCGTCTAGCTTAAACAGCTTGGCACTATCAGCAGCATGCATGACCGCTAGATTCCGGTCGAACTGGAACATCCCAAAGCGAAAAACACCCGTGACGGTAAAGCGTTTGACACGCGGCACAAACCCCATAGGTGTCACACTTGCCTCCGGCGTGATCACCATGACCTTATCGCCAGGTATTGCACCAAGATAGCCTGCCAGATCCGCACCCAGTACGAGGCCAAATTCACCTGCAACAAGCGCCTCAGGAAGCGGTGGGCCCTGCTCTATCTTGTCGGCAATTTCAGAGACCTTGCCTTCTTCACCGGGCAGGATGCCGCGAATCAGGGAACCCGTCGATCGTCCCGCATGCACTAGCATGACCTGGCCTTCAACGTAGGGTGCGGCCCCCAATACCTCAGGATGATCAGTAACTACTGACGCGACACCTTGCCAATCCTGCACGGGCTCTCCGAGTCCGGTGACAGTCGCATGTGAGGATGCGCCAACTATCCGTTCCGTCATCTCTTTTTCGAAACCGTTCATCACGGATGTCACCGTAATAAGCGCTGTCACCCCCAGCATGATGCCGAGAATCGACACGAGCGATATGAAAGAGATGAAATGATTTCGCCGTTTCGCCCGGGTGTAACGCAGCCCGACAAACAACTCGTATGGTTGAAACATATACCTGTAGACCGCGCTTAAGGACAAGGTTCGCTAATAATTTGCCGTCTACCGCGCAAAGCCATTACTTGGCCTTTGCTGGAAGATGCCACGTACCACCACGGCGAGTATAGGAAATATGGGACACTACACCGACTTAAGTCCCCACCTACCTCCGTTTTGACTTCCATCGTACTTCCCTGATGACCGTGACTAACGCACCGGTAATGCTGCTCCCTGAATCTGCCCCTGAAAAGCGACACTGGGGACAGCTCTACGGCTCCGCAGACGCACTGGCGATTGCCGAGATGGCATTGACCAAAACATCCTTGGTCATTGTCGTCGTTCCAACCACTCTGGAACTGTTGCAACTTGAACAGGAATTAGCCTTCTTTTGCGGTGCAGAAATTCCGGTTCATGCACTCAGTGATTGGGAAACACTCACCTATGACCGAGTGTCCCCACATCAGGACATTATCTCTCAACGGATTCGAACCCTGTACGCACTACCGACGCTGAACGAGGGAGTGTTACTTCTGACGGCGGCGGCGATGATGCAACGTCTACCGCCACGATCTTTTCTCGAACAACATGCACTGATTATCAATAAGGGTGATTCTCTGAAGCTTGATAATTTCAGGGTACGCCTGGTCGAGGCTGGGTATCGTCTGGTCAGTCAGGTCGAGGAACATGGTGAATTTGCAGTGCGCGGGTCCATCCTCGACCTGTACCCGATGAGCAGTCGGCACCCGTTCAGGGTCGAGTTCTTCGACGACGACATCGAAACCATCAGGACCTTTGATCCAGACACACAACGTGGTTTGGAGAAAGCCTCCACGATCGAATTGTTACCAGCACACGAATTTCCATTAAACGAAGAAGGTATTTCGTTGTTCAGACGTCAATACCGCACAAGCTTTGCCGCTGAGAGCAAGAACACCCCGATCTATCATGAAGTCAGCGAAGGCAGAGCACCTTCTGGTATCGAGTACTACCTGCCTTTGTTTTTTGACGAGACAGCAGTCTTCTTTGATTACCTATCCGAAGCGGTCAAAATTGTGCTGATCGATGGTGCTAAAGAGGCCTTTACAAACTTTGCAGCTTCAACCGCTGATCGCTACGAAGAACGTCGCCATGATGTCGAACGACCGATATTGTCACCCGATGAGATTTATATATCGCTCGACAAGCTCAACGAAGCGCTGGATGCCACTGCGCCGATTGAACTCAATCGGCATGAGATTGAAAAACCAGGTAACACCGGCATCAACTTTAATACAGCTTCTCCAGGCCTCTACCCGATTGATGCCCGTGCTGAAAAACCGATGGGAGCTCTGGCTGATTTTCTCGGTAAGTTTCCAGGGCGAGTACTTCTTGTAGCTGAATCAACTGGGCGACGTGAAGCGCTGCTTGATCAACTGGTTGGTAATCGTCTGACGCCAGAGACAGTCGATTCCTGGGCAGGGTTTCTGGCATCAACTCGTGAGCTTTGTTTGACAACAGCACCGCTGGACCGAGGTTTAACACTACCTGATGCGCGTATCGCCCTGGTGACCGAAGGACAACTCGGTTCTCATCGTGTGAAGCGCCGCGAACGTCGACGACCTACCCGGGATTCCGATGCCATTATCGCCAACCTCACTGATCTCAACATCGGTGCGCCCGTGGTACATATCGATCATGGCGTGGGGCGTTACCAAGGTCTCACCAGCTTATCAGTTGGTGATGTGACCAACGAGTATCTAACGATTCAATACGCGGGTGACGATAAGCTCTATGTACCGGTTTCTTCCTTACATCTGATAAGTCGTTACGCTGGTGCCAGTGAAGAAACCGCACCCTTGCACAAGCTTGGCAGTGATACATGGCAGAAAGCTCGTCGCAAGGCTGCCGAGAAAGCCTACGACGTCGCTGCGGAACTTCTGGAAATTCATGCAAGACGAGCCGCGCGAAAAGGCTATGCCTTCCCAACAGACTCCGATAACTACGGCTTGTTTTGCGACGCCTTTGCATTCGAAGAAACACCAGATCAACAGTCAGCTATTGACGCTGTCGTTGAGGATCTGCGTTCAAGCCAGCCAACAGATCGGGTGGTCTGCGGCGACGTTGGTTTCGGCAAGACCGAGGTCGCAATGCGAGCGGCCTTTGTTGCGGTAGATGCGGGCAAACAGGTTGCAGTGCTGGTCCCTACGACACTACTTGCACGCCAACACCATCAAAACTTCCTCGACCGCTTTGCCGATTGGCCAGTACAGATTGAGTCCCTGTCTCGTTTCGAAACGCAAAAGGAACAAAAGGCGATCATAGAAAAGCTTCAAAATGGCAAAGTCGACATCATCATCGGCACGCACAAGCTCTTGAGCAAAGACATACGCTACAAGAATCTCGGCTTAGTGATTATCGACGAAGAACATCGCTTTGGTGTGCGACATAAGGAACACATGAAAGCTTTACGAGCAGAGGTCGATATCGTCACGCTGACAGCGACGCCCATACCACGCACCTTGAATATGGGACTTGCAGGGATGCGTGACCTGTCCATCATTGCTACCCCACCGCAGCATCGCCATGCCATCAAGACCTTCGTCGGAGAATGGTCTGATGTTCAGATACGCGAAGCTTGCGAACGTGAACTTGCGCGTGGTGGGCAAGTGTATTTCCTGCATAACGAAGTACAAACCATTGAACGAATTGTCGAGGACTTGGAACGTATTGTCCCGGGAGCAAAGATTCAATACGCCCACGGGCAGATGCGCGAGACTGACCTGGAACAGGTAATGGTTGATTTCTATCATCAACGATTCAATATTCTGGTGAGCACAACAATCATAGAGAGTGGCATCGATATACCGACGGCCAATACCATAATCATCAATCGCGCTGACAAATTGGGACTTGCTCAGTTGCACCAATTACGTGGCCGCGTTGGTCGCTCACATCATCGTGCCTATGCCTATCTCCTGACGCCACCGCGCGGCAGCATGACTAGCGATGCAGAAAAGAGACTACAGGCTATCGAATCACTCGAGGACCTGGGCGTTGGCTTTACTCTGGCAACGCACGATTTGGAAATTCGAGGTGCCGGCGAACTTCTCGGTGAGGACCAAAGTGGGCAGATCCAGGCGATCGGTTTCACACTATATAGCGAACTCCTGACTCGAGCAGTGAGTGCCTTGAAAAAAGGCGAGTTGCCCGACTACGACAAACCACTGGCCCAAGGCACAGAGGTGGATCTCGGCGTCCCGGCACTATTACCAGAGGATTATGTGCCAGATGTTCATCATCGACTTATCCTGTACAAACGCATCTCCAACGCAAAGGATATCGACGCCCTGCGCGAACTGAAGATCGAGCTGATAGATCGTTTTGGCCTGCTACCACACCAAACAGAGCGCCTGTTTGATGTCATGCGGCTCCGCCAGCGCGCTGAAATAATGGGTATCGAACGGCTTGAACTTGGCCCTGGCGGTGGCAGAATCGTTTTCGCAAATGATCCTAATGTCGATCCGATGGCCTTGATACAATTGATCCAACGCGACAGTGATATCTACCGCTTCGATGGCAAGAAAATACTTCGGATCGTCAAACCATTTGATGACGTCACAGACGGTCAGGATTTCATGGACAAATTGCTCGATAAGCTTGGCACCCCTGTCGCCGCATAAACGGTTAACAATCAATCAATTCACGGGAACCTAACGATGCAAGCAAGACATGTCATGACCCATTTGTTGTTGCCGTGCCTGCTGTTATTGTCAACGAGTTCGAGCTTCGCCAGAGACTACCTTGTCGAAGTTGTCTTGTTTGAGAACACCAGTGGTAAATCTTCATCGAACGGTGGTATGTATATTCCTAAAGGTGGCCAAGCCATGACGCTTGGAGGTGACACAGCACAACAAGCCGGATTCGAAGTGGTTAGCGATGGATTGTCACTCTCTGAAAACGCCGAGAGCATTCGCAAATCCGGACGCTTTCGTTTGCTTAGGCACCTTGCCTGGCGTCAACCAGGTCTCGATAACAAAGAAGCCAAAGCTATACGCGTAAATCTCGGTACCGCAAATACGGTGTACCTGCCCGAAGACACCAAACCTTATGACAGCTTTATCCCTGTTTCACAAAATCCACAACCCGACAGAACTCGCGAGGCCAGAACGGTTACGGTAAACGGCACAATCAAAGTTCGCTTAGGTCGTTTTTTGCACATGGACGCCTTGCTGGTTTACACCGATCCAGACACCGGTCAAAGCTATCGATTGAAACAAAGCCGCAAGATGCGATCACGTGAGCTGCACTATATTGACAACCCAAGATTCGGTCTGTTGACCCGAATACTGCCAATCGATGAGGATGAGGAACAAGCCGACGCAGTAGCAGAGCCAATAGAAGAGATCGAAGAAGCGGTTAGTGTTCCAGAGGACGAGCCTGCCACGGCCGCTGACCCAAGCTGACCCAAGACTGAGTCATGGCTGAGGATCACACCGGATTGTGAACTCAGCCAACAAAATCGATCAGATCCACGTCGAGCCAAGCGGTGTTCAGGCCGGGTTCAGTGATCTCCCTTTACCGTGTGTTCCAAGCTGACAATTCTCCATCAGCGTCAACGAGGACACGAATGATGAATCATCTAAAAAAAATCTCCCTTCCAGTTGCTGTCGGCGCTTTGCTGCTGACCTCTTCTCTTTCAAGTGTCGCTTACGCTGATAACAGTAAGCGTCGTGGTGCGAGCTTAAGTTTTACAGAGTACGCACAGGTTATTGGCGTACAGCCGGTATACGATCAAATAAAAATTAATGAACCTCGCCAAGAGTGCTGGACCGAGTATGAACAGCACATCACGGGCTACGAACAGTCGCGCGGCAACCGCCGCTTCGATTCTGCTAACGTAAACGGCAATGCAGGTGGTGCGATTCTGGGCGGCATCATTGGCGGCGTTATAGGCAACAAACTTGGACGCGGCAGTAGTCGTAGTTCACGTAATGGCGCAACAGTCGCAGGCGCTATTATCGGATCAGCAATTGGCAATGGCGCTGAAAGCAACCGAAACAACAATCGTCGTAATCGCGGAAACCAGCGGCGTGAAGCAAGACCCATTTACGAGAATCGACCTGTTGAACGGTGTAAACGCGTGAGCGAAACCCGTTACGAACAGCGTATTCGGCATTACAATGTGACTTACCGCTACAAAGGCCGTACCTACAACACACAATTACCACGTGACCCAGGAAACCGAATAGAACTTCAAGTCTCAGTGGCCCCAATCCGATACTAGGAATAGTCCTCATAATTTAAGACAGATCACCATGGCAGACACCTCTCACAGGCAGCACAACACACGACGCACAAGCGTGCAGTTTTGTGCTGTGTTGCTGATGTGTCTTGCCCTGACAGGCATGCAGCCAACGTACGCCGATGCCGCGAATCGACAAGACGCTATCGCTGAAGCGCTCAGTAAAGCTGGGAGCGATAGCAAAGTCATTGGTGTGCGTGAAACGACTAATGAAAACGGGACCGTAGTGTTCGCCGTAAAGGTGTTAAGCAATGGACGAATCCGCGTTTTCCAGATTCCCAAGAGTGACTCTTAAATGCGCGCCCTTATCGTAGAAGACGAACCGACCTTACGCGAACAACTCATCAGCGCTTTTCGTGAACAAGGCTTCGCTATCGATCAAGCTGACGACGGCGAAGAAGGTTTGTATCTCGGATTGAATATGCCTGTCGATATCGCCGTCATCGATATCGGTTTACCGCGACGTGATGGATTGTCATTGATCAGTGAATTACGTAAGGCCGACAAGACCTACCCCATCATCGTGCTCACAGCACGTGATCGATGGGAGGATAAAGTCGATGGTCTTGAGGCTGGTGCAGATGACTACGTGACCAAACCATTTCATATCGAAGAACTGCTTGCCCGTACCCGCGCTCTGCTGCGTCGTACTGGTGGCTGGACAGAATCGGTGCTCAAGTTCGGGCGACTCGTCATAGACACACGTGGCCAACAAGTCACTGTCGATGGAGAGAACGTCTCATTGACCGCTTATGAATATCGCGTGCTTGCCTATCTTGCCATGCAGGACGGCAGTGTGATCAGCAAGGCAACCTTGCTCGACCATCTATACGATGAAGACACCGATCGCGACCCGAATGTACTTGAAGTGTTTATCCGACGGCTCAGACAAAAACTTGATCCTGATAAAACCATGAACCCCATCGAGACAATGCGTGGTCGTGGTTACCGCTTGAGCTTGCCTCGTGCGACTGAATCAGACTCAACCGAAGACAAACCAGCAAAACACGGCACTCGCTGATTCCCGTGCGTTCAATTTCAACACGACTTGTGATTGGAACCAGTCTGGTTCTGTCTGTCTTTGTCATCCTCACTGCATTGTCTGTGTCATATTCAGTTAGAAGCCGCGCCGAGACGGCGCGTTTTGACCGCATGCAGGGACTTATTTACGGAATTCTTGGTGCGACCGAAATCAGTAATGGCCCTAACGATGGTCCAAGTTTACTGATCAACGAACTTGAACTGCCCGATGCTCGTCTTAATCAAGCCTCAACTGGACTGTATGCTGAAATCGTCGGCAGTGATGGCAAGCAATTGTGGCAATCACGTTCAACTCTGGTTAACCCACCGAGCGCTACAGTAAGACCCATTGGGGATTGGTATTTCGAAACCGTAGACGGCAAAGATCGTAACCATCTACCCGTCAATCGACTACAACTCTCAACCGCCTGGGCATTCGAGAACGGCGAAGAGCTGCCGTTTATCGTGCACGTTGTTGACCGAGCAGACAATCTCCTGGCAGAACTCAAACGCTTTGACAGGACCTTATGGGCAACCCTTCTCGCATCAGCCGTTGCACTTTTGATTGTGCAATTACTTGTTCTCAAACGTAGCCTTAAACCACTGGAAGAAATTGGTGACGAGGTGAAACTGATCGAAAACGGCGAGCGTGACGCCTTGTCGAGTGATGTGCCTGCAGAGTTGCTGCCGCTTAGCAGTGGTCTGAACGCCCTGTTGCGTGCTGAGCGAGCTCGTCACGCGCAATACAGGCACTTAATTGATGATCTCGCACATAACCTTAAAACGCCGTTATCAGTTCTACAGAACGAAGCTGAACAGGCATCATCAGAGTCACGAGGACAAACAGACCCCGACATCATCAGGACAGAGATAGATCGTATACGTGAATCACTTGATCGTTCGGTACAGCGCGCTCATATAAAAGCACCAAGCTACCTGGCACCACTGATATCCATTGAACCAGCAATTCGCCGTGTTATCCATTCGCTAGAAAAATTGTATCTGGAGAAAAACATAAGTTTCAAGCTAGATGTTGACGACGCTCCAATGGTGCGAATGGACAGCGCCGATCTCTTGGAGCTCTTTGGTAACGTGATCGAGAACGCATGTAAATACGGCGCAAGCGACATTCAAATCAAAGCGGCAGTTTCTCCCAGAACAGTCACTGTCAGTGATAACGGACCAGGCTTCCCGGAAGATAAGCTTCCAACTCTGACTCAGCGCGGCGCACGCGCAGATACACAGGCTCAAGGCGACGGAATGGGTTTAGCGGCGGTCAGGCAATTGATGGGAAGCCACGGAGGAAGCGTGGCACTGTCTAATGGAGAATCAGGCGGCGCTGTCGTCTGCCTGACCTGGTAGTAACAGATTCAGGGCTTCAAAAATGTGAAGCCCCTAGACGCAGCCTTATCTAGTTGATCAAGGCTTGGCGATGATGTAGCCAAGCCAGCAGGCGTAGTCTTCGGCTTCATCGGTAGGCACATACTCATCGAGTGCCTCATCTGTTTTCTCATCGAACTCCTGACGATAGACAATCGACTCGCTAAAGCCCGCTTCTGCCAATATTTCACGCAGTTCACGCGCACCCCAAACACGCCAGGTGTAACTAAACGCTTTTTTCAGTTTTGACTTATCGGGGAAGTGAAAATGAATATGGCATTTCAATTCATTGGTTATTGCGTTGAACTCAGCCTGCTCCCAGATATATTTGAAGCCATCAACCTTGCGTTTTTCTTTTTGTGTTTGGTAGCACTCTGAACCACCAAACACATCCAGAAACAGCAGCCCATCCTCTTTGATGCCTTTGTGGCATTGCTTGAAGTAACGCAGCAAGGTGGCTCTCTCCTGGAAAAACCAGTAGCTGAAGTTATAGGCTTGCAGTATGTCTACCCGTTCGGTAGTCACATCGAGCACATCTTCCTGAATTAGCTCAAGACGTTTTTTCTGATGATCGTTGAGTTTGGCCACATTGTTACGGCGGCCCCAATCGAGCACTTCAGGGTCGAAATCAACCGCTATCGCTGTGTTGTCCTTACGCCGCTTGACCCACTCGACTGAAGAAATCGCAGTACCTGCAAAATCCTCACGCATGGAGACGGGCTTGCGGCCACGGATTTCCTTGAAAGTATCATCAATGAAATCGAGTTCGAACTCTGGGTTCTGAACGGACTCTTGATAGAGATGATGACGATCGGCTGTTTCAGCCATTGTCGGTTTGCGGGTCTTTGTCGCAGTAGCCATTCCGGAGTTGCCTGTAGGCGAAAGAAGTTAATGGATGTCAGGGTTATTGCTTGATTCCGATACCACGGTCGAGCAGCCAATAGGCAGCTGCACCAAGCACCAGGATAAACACAATTATAACGCCAAAGCTTGTCCAGATTGGGATATCACTGACACCTAATATGCCGTAGCGAAATCCATTGATGATGTATAGCACCGGATTAAACAAGGAAACAGTTTGCCAAAACGGTGACAACAACGAAATCGAGTAAAAAACGCCACCCAGATACGTTAATGGCGTCAATACAAAATTAGGCACGATGGAAATTTCGTCAAACGACTTAGCAAATACGGCGTTGATCAGGCCTCCAAGCGAAAACATGATCGATGTCAGCACCGCAACACTGATCGTAATAAGCGGATTGAGCGGCGTGATATCACTGAAGAACAAAGATACACCTGCCACCAGGGAGCCAACGAGCAGCCCACGTGCCATGCCGCCGGTCAGATAGCCGGCAATAATCGTAAGATTACTAACAGGCGAAACCAGCAGTTCCTCGATGTAGTCCTGCATCTTGGCGCTGAAAAAAGATGACACCACATTGGAGTAAGAATTGATGATTACCGACATCATGATAAGACCCGGCACAATGAAGTCGATGTAACGAAACCCATCCATCTCGCTGATCTTCGAACCGATCAGGCTACCAAAAATCACCATATACAGTAGCGCGTTGACCGCAGGTGGCACGATGGTCTGCACCCAAATACGGGCAAAACGGCGAATTTCTTTACGCACGATCGTCTGAAATGCAATGCGATTCACTCGTACAAGGTCAGGTGACGGCCTGAGCGCTTGCTCGCCTTTATTGTCAGGCAGGTCGCTCATGAGGCATCACCTTGCTGCGAAGACTCAAGCAAGCGCAAAAAAAACTCTTCAAGCCGATTGGATTTATTCCGCAAACTCTTGACATTGATACCCACCTGACTCAGACCGGCAAACAGCTGGTTGATGTTCTGCCCTTGTGGGACATCAACCTCGATACTGTCATCAGCACGCGCGCGAAATACAAACGGTTCGATATCTGGCAAGGCTGTCGTGGTCTTTTCCAGATCCAGAACAAAGGTTTCGAGCATGGAGCGACTCAAGAGTTCTGTGACATTGCCGTGCTCAATAATACTGCCACCATCGATGATGGCCACATTGCGACACAAGGCTTCCGCCTCTTCCAGATAGTGTGTGGTCAGAATGATGGTTGTTCCGTGTTGCTCGTTAAGTTCGGTTAGAAATTCCCACATCGAGCGGCGAATCTCGATGTCCACACCAGCAGTAGGTTCATCAAGAATCAGCAAGCGCGGTTCGTGAACCAAGGCTCGAGCTATCATCAAACGCCGTTTCATACCACCAGACAAGGCACGTGTCTGCAACTTTCGCTTATCCCACAGATCAAGCTGCTTCAAATAATGCTCAGCACGTATCCGCGCCTGTTTGCGAGGTATGCCGTTGTAGCCAGCCACATTCATGATGGTCGGCAATACCGCCTCAAAGATGTTGAAATTGAATTCCTGAGGTACCAGCCCAATACACGCTTTGGCGGCTTCACGTTCGCGGTCGATGTCATGACCAAACACCGACACCGTGCCAGCGCTCTTGTTGACCAACGACGAAATAATACCGATCGCGGTGGATTTACCGGCACCATTTGGCCCAAGCAACGCAAAGAAGTCACCTTCAGGCACATCAAGATCGATGCTCTGAAGAGCAACAGTGTCAGTGCCGTAGGTTTTCGCCAGATTGTGGATGGACAACGCGAGCATGCAGCTGATTCAAGAGAGAAGCTTTACAGCGCGCAGAGTCTAACAGCTCAAGGTCCAGATCAGAACCGAATAACAGCAAGGATTAGCTAGAGACGAATTGATCCGCTGCCGAGTAGCGACGATAGAATCCGAGCACTGTTTTCACGTAAGACTGAGTTTCGCGAAACGGCGGAATTCCACCATAACGGCGAACATTGCCAGGGCCTGCATTGTAGGCGGCAAGCGCAAGTTCCAGTGATCCAAACTCTTTATGCAGGGAGGCAAAATATTTAACGCCACCAGCGAGATTCGATTCAGCTTTGGCTGGATTTTTGACCTTCAACCACTGAGCCGTCGCCGGCATAAGCTGCATCAGACCAATCGCACCCACATGCGATACCGCCGCTTGATCAAAACAGGATTCACGCGTGATGATAGCTTTGACAAGGTTTTCGTCGACCGAGTATTTAGAGGCCAGTTGTCCAATCAAGCGATCAAACTTGTCTGCCCG
>CAZQOI010000042.1:14747-26089 GCA_964594905.1 uncultured Granulosicoccaceae bacterium | reverse complement strand
GAGGCAAGAAAAAAGCCCGCGGCAAGAAGAAGGCCAGAGGCAAGAAAAAAGCCCGTGGCAAGAAGAAGGCTAGAGGCAAGAAAAAGGCTTCTGGTAAGAAACGAGCTTCCAAAAAGAAGTCTCGCGGTCGTAAGAAGAAGTAATTCGGCTTGCCGACCTGGAAAAGGGGTGGCTTTGCCACCCCTTTTTCGTTTTAGAGATCCGTCTGATTAACGGCTTGTTAATCGGTTAGAGGGTTGAGAACGCGAAGTACTGATAAGGGTACACACGCACTAACTCCCCGACTTCAGCCCCCGCTGAACCCATCGACAACTCAATCAAACAGTTTGCCTTCTGCAAAGAGCTCAGTACGTGTGAGTCTTGCAATCCGGTAGTGCTGACTTGCCAGTTACCATCTACATTTTGATTTAAGATGCCGCGCTGAAATTCAACTCGTCCAGGTAGTTTGCTCAGTGTCGACATCGTGGGTAGAAGCAACGGAGGTAAGGATGCAGTGCTGGTATTGAGCACATGATTTAATGCTGGCCGTACGAATAGCAGTGCCGTTATCGCTGCTGATACCGGATTACCGGGTAAGCCGAAGTAGGGTTGTTGATGGCGAGTAAATCCAAAAGTCAGTGGGCGACCTGGTTTCATGGCTATTTTCCACAGATCAACACTACCGCTTTCACCAAGCACTTCGCGAACATGGTCTTTGTCTCCAACAGACACACCGCCGCTGGACACCAGTACATCGCAAGCAACAGAGGAATCAAGCAAAGCTCGTAAGGCTTCTGGTGAGTCTCCAACGATACCAAGATCGATAATATCCAGTGGTGTACAGCTCAATAGAGATTCGAGCAGGCGACCATTGGCATTGAAAATTTGCCCAGGTTCAGGAGTTGCGTCCGCATCGATAAGCTCATCACCGGTAGAAAAAATACCCACCTTTAGTTTTTCGAATACCGAGAGTTCTGCGATTCCATGCGCTGCAAGCACGGCAAGTTCAGCAGCGCCAAGTCGCGTTCCTATGCTTAAAAGTAAACTGCCACGAGTTGAATCACTGCCTGCTAAACGTACATGCAATCCTTTGATTGGAGCTTTGTGTACGCGCACGCGATTGTCGTTAAGTTCTATGTTCTCCTGCTGAACCACTGTGTCTGCGTCGTCCGGTACGCGCGCTCCGGTGGTGATCCTGATACACGATGCAGTTGGAAATTTGTCTGGACCGGGATGTCCGGCTAGGGAAGTGCCGGCAATATCAAGCAAACTTTCGTGTTCGGAAAACCGTAGCGCATACCCATCCATCGCAGAGGCACGAAACGGTGGAACATCGACTGGTGATACGACATCGGTCGCCAAAATACGTCCCAAGGCGTCGGCTGTGTTGATTTGTACCGTTTTTGACAATGGCGTTAACGCGTTGAGGATCCGTTCTCTGGCTGCCTCTATCGTTATTGCGTTGGGATCGGCATCCGGAAACGATGCACTTTCTGACATCCTGTGTATCCTTTACAAACTATGGGATCAGCACATGCTAACGCCAAGCGCTCGGCAAAGGCGGATAAACGCGTAAAAAGCCCTCCGTCGTTGTCGCCAGAAAACCTGAAGCTGATGAGTCGTTTCGCGGATAGCCAATTGATCGAACGGGGTTTGTCGGCCAACACCATTAGTGCGTATCAAACGGATCTCAAAGGCTTTGCGCAACGACTCAAGCCTGTTGGTAAATGCCTCGATAAGGTCGAGCGCAGCGATGTAATGGCTTATCTCGCCGAACGTGTGTCCAGTGGCACCTCCTCACGCTCTGCTGCGCGCTCTCTGTCAGCTTTGCGTCGGTTTTATATCTGGATGGTACGAGAGGGTGAAATGGTTGCTGATCCCACTCGACAGGTCAGCTCACCAGGTATTGGGCGACCCTTGCCTGTGAGTCTTACCGAAACGGAAGTCAAAACCTTGCTATTGGCGCCAGATGTCGAAACCGACCTTGGATTACGTGATCGCGCGATGCTTGAGTGTCTATACGGTTGCGGTCTGCGCGTTTCAGAGCTTGTGGGGCTGACAGTCGATCAGATCAATCTGCAACAAGGCGTTATACGAGTCTGGGGCAAGGGCAACAAAGAGAGACTTGTACCGTTGGGCGATGTCGCCATTGATTGGATCACCAGGTACCAGAAAACCGCCCGGCCTGCGCTACTTGGAAAACCTACCGATACGCTTTTTCTGTCGCAACGCGGCAAGGTCATGACACGTCAGACCTTCTGGCATAGAATCAAGATTCATGGTCGCGCAGCTGGCGTAAAATCAAGTCTGTCGCCACATACCTTACGTCATGCTTTTGCTACCCATTTGGTCAATAACGATGCGGATTTGCGGGTGGTGCAACTGTTGCTTGGTCATTCTGATCTGTCGACAACTCAGATCTACACTCATGTAGCTCGAGAGCGTCTCAAGGCCTTGCATCAATCGCATCATCCAAGAGGCTGATTGTGACCATTGCCTCATCTGCCGCGAAAATCTGGAACTTATCTTTACTATGGATATACAAATCGGAAAGACCGTCGGAAATTCCAAGCTTATGAAGCATTTGTCTGCTTTAGGGCTCTTTCTCGCCCTTACGCTGAACGCGTTGTCGGCCACCGCGGACGTGCTCGATGATTTGCATAAGAACCTCGAGACCAAGTTACCTGGCATTCCCATTTCCAGCATTGCCGAAACACCAGTTGACGGTCTGTATGAATTGGTCGCTGATGGTCAATTGTATTATGTGGACGAGTCTGGCGAATATTTGATTGATGGCAATCTGATTCAACTCAGTAATCGCCGCGATCTTACCGAAGCGAGGCTTGGTGCATTGCATTTCACCATGTTCGATGATTTGGGTGAAGACAGCATGCTCATCTATGAACCCGATTCCGAATCGACCAGGTCGCTCACCGTCTTTACTGATATCAGCTGTGGCTATTGCCGACGTTTACACGCTGAGCTTGATACGCTTATGGAAGAGGGTGTTCGTTTGCGTTACCTGTTATTTCCAAGAGCCGGTCTTGGTTCGCAGGGCCATAAGGATCTTGAAAGTGTCTGGTGCTCGGACAACCCCCAAGAAGCGATGACCATTGCAAAATCCGGTGGACAAATACCCCCGATGACTTGCGACAACCCGATCGAAGTGCATGTAGCGCTTGCCGAGCGCATGGGTTTACGCGGGACGCCTTTGATGTATCTTGATTCTGGAGAACGTATTCCAGGGTATCGCGAAGCAGCGATTATCGCTAACATGATCAACGATTCGGAGCCACTGAGCAATTAGTCGTATGGTCAGACAGCTGTCATTGTGGTTCTCATTGATATGTTGTTTGGCAAGTTGTTTGATGGTTATTGGAACAGCAATAGCTGATCAAACAGCCGATGAGCTGCCGGCACTATTCGACGAACTTCGTAACGCTGTCGATCAACAAGCTGCAACTGAAATCGAATCACGCATCTGGCAACACTGGCTCGAAGCGCCCGACGATGGTGCAAGGGCCTTGATGTCTCAGATTACATTGGCCATGCAAGAGGGTCAGATGGACCTCGCCATTGTGTTGAGTAATCAGCTTATCGATAGCAACCCCGACTTTTCTGAAGCCTGGAACAAACGCGCTACAGTGCATTATTTGATGGGCAATAATGATGCGTCGGTGGCTGATATTCGCGAGACGCTAGCACTAGAGCCACGGCATTTTGGTGCTATTTCCGGTTTAGGCCTGATCTTTATGCGTCAAGGTAATTTTGAAGCGGCTTTGCAAGCTTTCGAGCAGGTACTGACCATAAGCCCGGCTTCAACAAACGCTAAACGTAGCGCAGAACGTATGCGCGACGAACTCGGTAGAGAAATCTGATCTGTTATCGGCTTTAATTCCTACATGTTGTCTTGTCCCCATCGACTGTTCAGCCGAACTCTAAACGCTCTTTTTCTAACTGGCGGCTTGGTAGGTGTCGCTTGGGCGGACCGAGCCGATGACTCTGCGTTATTATCTCACCGCTCGCAACACACGCTGAATGCCCTAATGGGCATACCGGCTCCGGCTGCTCGGGCTGTTCAGACTTTGGAATGGCAGATTGCACTTGAACATAACAACCAGTTTATGGGCGGTGCGAATGCGGAAGAGATTTTACTGCTCGATGGTGAGTCATCTGAGCTTGTGCTTAGACATCGGCAGATTTTGTCGCCTTGCTGGCAAGGTGAAGCGGTGGTGCCACTTTACTCACACAGCGGAGGCACCTTTGATCGTGCTATCGATGATTGGCATTCGATTTTTGGTTTCCCTGATGCAGATCGCGGTGAGTCGGCTTTTGACCAGCTCAACTACAGCTACATAGACAGTAATGGCGAGTTAAACGAAATCACTGCATCAGAATCGGGTTTGGGTGATATCCAATTGTCTATACAACGATTTGTTGGATGCTTCGCACCAACAGATTCAGGTAAGACTGAACCGATTTTGCGTCTTGGTATCAAATTGCCAACCGGTTCAGTGTCTTCTTTAGGAGGAAGTGGTCGCGTTGATCTCTACGCCGACTTGCAATCACCGGTTTGGCGCCCGGCCAGACGCTGGCGCTTTGGTGCTTCAGTTGGTGGGCTAATTATTGGTGGTAATGATGAGCTACCAGAACAACGAAATATTGCTGCTTACGGATCTTTCGGCATGCAGTACATCGCCTGGCAGAACCTGCGTTTGCTAGCTCAGCTTGATTGGCATACGCCGTTTTTCAAAAGCCAGCTTCGAGAGCTTGGAGACACGACGGTTTCCTTAAGTTTTGGCCTACGCTGGTTACTCAAGGGCAACCAGAGTCTCGAGTTTTCATTTAGTGAAGATGCGGCGATAGATACGGCACCGGATATTACCGCACGGGTTGCCTGGACATTCCGACCGCGTTTTGAGTCGGCACGCCCTTGAAGCCAAGCTACGCAAAAAGTATTTTGTATACATCGTCATAGCGGCTGGCATGATGAATTTTCAGACCCTTGACGATATGTTTGGGTAATTCCGCCACATCACGACGATTGCCTTCTGGCAGAATCACCTCGCTGATGCCGATGCGTCTTGCAGCGATCAGCTTTTCCCGAATGCCACCGACTGGCAATACTTCGCCGGTCAATGTGATCTCGCCAGTCATGGCAATTGATTTACGCACGCTTTTTTTCAGTGCTAGAGACAACAGCGCACTCGTCATACTGATACCTGCACTCGGCCCATCTTTAGGCGTAGCACCTTCTGGGACGTGCAGATGCAGGCTGTTTTTCAAAAACCAATCATCTTTAACACCGAAGCGTTTGCCGTTGGTCGTGACATAGCTGTGCGCGATCTGGGCAGATTCGTTCATGACCTTGCCAAGTTGCCCAGTTAGTTTCAAGTGACGGTCTTGCCCATGCACGCGGGTCGCTTCTATTGGCAGTGTTGCACCGCCCATAGCTGTCCAGGCAAGCCCTGTGATAACACCGACACCACCCAGTTGTTTTTCCGCACGAAAGGGAGGTTCGCCGACGAATTCTTTTAAATTTCGCCCACTGACGCTGACACTTTTTGCCTTACCAAGTAATTGAACAATGCTTTTCCGTAGCACCCGATGCAGCAGCTTTTCAAGACTACGGACGCCCGCCTCACGAGCGTAACCTTCTATCAGTGCCTTGATGGCTGAATCTGAAATCTTGACCTGACTTGATTTAACCTTGTTGCGTTCGAGTAATCGTGGCCATAAATGTTGTTTCGCTATATCAAGTTTTTCACTCGCGATATACCCACCCAAACGGATAATATCCATGCGATCGAGAAGAGGGCGCGGAATGGTATCGAGTTGATTAGCAGTACAGACAAACAACACTTTTGATAAGTCGACCCGCACATCCAGATAGTGATCAAGAAACTCACTGTTCTGTTCCGGATCTAGCACTTCAAGCATGGCAGATGCAGGATCACCTTGATAAGACGTGCCCATCTTGTCGATCTCGTCAAGCATGATGACGGGGTTTGATACGTCGACATCTTTTAATGCTTGTACTAGTTTGCCAGGCATCGCACCTATATAAGTACGTCGATGGCCTTTGATTTCTGCTTCGTCTCGCATGCCCCCAACGCTGAATCTATAGAATTTTCGTCCAAGGCATTCGGCGATTGATTTACCAATTGATGTTTTACCGACACCTGGTGGCCCCACGAAAAGCAGGATCGAACCGCTGATCTCTCCGCGGAAGGAACCCATCGCAAGGAATTCAAGAATACGTTCCTTTATATCGGTAAGGCCAGCATGATCGCGATTCAGAATCTGTTTGGCCGAACGCAATGAAAGCTTGTCTTTAGAGAAGACTCCCCAGGGTACTGAACTCAGCCAATCGACATAATTGCGCGTCACGCCGTATTCAGGTGAACCGGTTTCCAGTACCGACATTTTGTTGATTTCATCGTCAAAGCGCTTGAGCACATGCTCGGGTGGATCGCGGGTTTCCATGCGGGCGATGAATTCATCGATATCTGATGTTTTGTCATCCTTGGAAATACCCAGTTCGCGTTGAATAATCTTGAGTTCTTCCCGCAAAAAGAATTCACGCTGATGTTTGGACATTTTTTGCTCGACTTCCGAGCGGATTTCCGCCTGCAGCCGAGCGACTTCGAGCTCTTTGTGTAATAAAACCAGTACGCGCTCCATGCGTTTTTGCAACTTCAAGGTATCCAGGATCAATTGCAGATCCGGGCCAGGTGCGGTGGTTATAGCCGCAGCAAAATCCGCTAATGGTGAAGGGTCGTTCAGATTAAAGTGGTTGAGAAAGTTCTTGAGCTCTTCGTTGTACAAGGGGTTCAGTGGGATCAGTTCTTTGATAGCCTGAATCAGGGCCATGGCATAGGCTTTGATCTCAGGCGTATTGCCTGTTCGTTCAGCTGGGTAGGATACTTCCGCCGCGAAAGGTGCTTTTGTATTTATCCAGCTGTCGATACGAAAACGTTGTAACCCTTGCGCTATGAATTGGATTTTGCCGTTGCCACGAACAACATTGTGTAGTCGCACAACGCAACCTGTGTCCGCAAAATCAGTGGAGGAGGCATTGGCTTCGTCGTCCTGATCACCGGCATAACACAGACCAAGTGTGTGTTGATCCATTTTGGCAAGACGTGCAAAAGTCTCTTCCCAGGGATCTTCATCAATGACCAACGGTTGAACCTGAGCTGGGAAGAAAGGCCGTTCGAAAATGGGTAATAGCAGTAGCTTGTCTGGCAGGTTTTGATCTGGCAGAACCAGGTTGGTGGAGCCAGATGTCAGCGACTCGCCGTCGCTGTCTTCTTCGACGTCTACCAAGATACTGTCGTCGCTCTCTTTCATAGCCATCGTCATTTTTCGTCAGGTGAAGGGGAACATATGTGATTCCCAGACTATTTCAAGCATTAGGCAATCTTAAATCTAGCATCTGGTATGCACTGATCTGACATTGCCGCCGGAGGTGCACAAACTTCGGGCTAGCGCTTTGGTACTCATTAAAGCTAACACGTTGCGCGCCACATTCTGGCATTCTGTAAAGGCCACCTTTTTCGCTGCGTTAGATCTATTGACCCTATGTCAGCTATGACATCAAGAGTGTTGCCAAATTCCCTGTGGGCAGCGACGGCAATAGCCGCTCCCCACACGACACCACTGTTCAGTGACTTTGATTGCGATGTAGCCATTGTAGGAGCTGGTTTTACCGGTCTGAGGGCAGCTCTGGTGCTTGCAGAGGCCGGCGTCAGGGTAGTTGTGCTGGACGCGGGTGATATTGCCTGGGGTGCCTCTGGCAGAAATGGTGGCCAAGTAAATCCTATAGGGCATGAGCCACCTGAGGTCATTGCCCAACATTGGAAGGCCTTTGGTGAAGCGGATATTGCTCGCCGCTATACCGAGATGACGATTCAGTCAGCCGACGAAGTCTTCGCCTTGATAAACAGGCACGGTATCGATTGCGATGCAGAGCAGAATGGCTGGATACGCAGTGTGCATGGTTCAGCTGCAGTGCCTGCATTCGAACATTTGTACAATAGTTGGCGTGAAGCGGGTGCCGAGCTTCGTATGCTCAAAGACGAAGAGCTCGCGCGTTTGAGCGGTAGCCAGCTATACCTTCAAGCCTGGGTCGCCGCACGTGGTGGTTCCGTGCAACCCTTGTCCTACGCGCGGGGTTTAGCTGGAGCCGCGATAAAAGCTGGTGCCATCATTCATTCGCATAGTGCGGTCGATGCACTTGAGCCAGATGGTGAACGTTGGAAATTGCGAACAGTAAACGGTTCGGTTTCGGCTAGTAAAGTCATCGTCTGTACCAATGGGTATACCGATCATCTGATTCCAGGGCTCCAACAATCAATTGTTCCAGTGGTCAGCATGCAAAGTGCCACTCGTCCATTAACTGATGAAGAAAACGAGGTAATTCTGCCAGAGCGTCACACGATGGCTGATAGTCGTCGTGTGATCTATTACTTTCGCAAGACGTCAGATCGTCGCTTAGTGTTTGGCAGTGCCGGTACGCGTGGTGAATCTCCTGGGCCTTCAGAGCATCGTCGTTTGATTCGTGGATTGCGGTCGGTCTATCCCCAGTTTCCAGAATTGACTCTCGACTATGTTTGGGGTGGTCAAATTGCGGTGACCAAAGATCATTTGCCACATATCCATCAGCCGATGGCAGGTGTTATCACTGGTCTTGGTTGCAATGGACGAGGTGTTGCTTTGGCAACTGTGATGGGTCGATTACTGGCAGAGCGCACAATGGGAATGGCTGATGCGGAACTACCCATACCCGTTACGGGTATCAAGGCTTATCCCTTCCATCGTTTCCATCGTGTCGGTATCAAGCTCGCGGTTGCCTACATGGAACATAGGGATCGGTCAGAGTCGCAGCGATAGACGAAAAATGTTGTTTGGATAACAAAAATTCCACGTTTGATCAGGAATATCGACCTGACCACGAAAAACGCTGAAAGGACCATCAGCTGCGAGAAATATCGATAATCTCAATAAAAAGTGGTACCGCTCACGGGCAGAAATCACTTATTTACGCCGTTGTAAGACTCCCGCAAGACGCTTGTGAAACTGATGTTCGATAGTAAGCATCACGGCGACGCGTAACGGCAATGCCATATACAAATTCGTATTGGAATAAATGAAAAGGAAGTGAAACGTAATTTAAATTCCAACATCAGAATTCATGACACCACATATTGAGAAACAAACACCATGAAAACGATAATCAGCATTGCTTTACTTGTAGGTTTCAGTAGTCTCGCAGTAGCCGCTGACAACAACCAGCGTATTCAGCCAACTGCGACACAATGGCTGGCGCAAACCAGCAGTAATCACGATTCCCGTATAGCTCAGCTCGGTACGGACAGATCGAAATCTGCGCGTTCGGAACGTGGAAATACAAGCAGTCGAACGGATTTGTTGGGCTCTCGAGTTGCTAATAGCTCTAGACATTCCAGAGTGTCTCGACACGGTAGATTTGGTTCCTCCAAACACCATCGTTTTGGTCACTCCAAACGGAAAATCTACGGATATTCCAAGTACGGTCGCTTCGGTCATCACAAGAAACGAATCTTTAGTATTAAGAAAAATGGGTTTTCAAAACGCGGACGTATTGGTAGCCGTTCGAAATTCGGATTTACCAATCGAGGATTTGGTCATCGCTCGAGCCATGGAAGTTTCGGCTTCTCAAAATTCGGCCGACACGGTTTCTCTGGACATCGTCGCCACTAAACGCAGTTAGTGACTAATGAGTTTGCGACTATCAAGGTCGTATACATATCGACTCCGGCCTGATTTTTCTGACAGCAATGCTTACTTATCAGTCTGTCAATTGCGACCAAGAGAAATCAGGCCGAGATTTACCCTCAGGTTTTTACCCTTCGTTTTTAATCATCTGACAGCATGTCCATAAGCCCTTTCAAGGCGTTTTTCCCAGCATCCCTTGTTTGCTCTACCGATCCACTGTCCAGTTCTCCTATCGACACCACATCCTCGGACGGTAAGTCGTCGAGGAATCGACTTGCATCAGTTGCGGATACGTCCCCGAATTGTTGGCGTGCCCTAGAGCGAGTGAAGGTCAATGTGTGACGCGCGCGAGTCATACCAACGTAAGCCAGTCGACGCTCCTCTTCGATAGCTTCGTCTTCAACGCTGTTGCGATGAGGTAGAAGTTCCTCTTCCATGCCAACCATATACACATGTGGGAACTCCAGACCTTTAGCCGCATGCAGTGTCATGATTTGTACCTGGTTTTGTTCACCTTCTTCATCTTGTCGAGACAGCATGTCGTGCAAGCTTAATTGTCTTACGACATCTACAAGCGTTCTGTCCTTGTGGTCTTCGTCCGTTAGCAGACGCTTGATCCAAGACATCAACTCGTCCGTGTTTTCAACAGCGCGGTCTACTTGTTTTGGATTATCGAGTTGTTTTTCCAGCCACCCGTGGTAGTCCATGTCATTGAAAAGATCACGCACGACCGCAAATGTATCTCCGCGTTCTGCGTTGTCCGACACGAGAGTCAACCAGTTGGCAAAGCGCTGTAAGCGAAGCAGCGGGCGACCGTTCAAGCGTTCCTCCAAACCAAGGTCATGGCAGGCAGCGAACAGGCTGACATTACGTGCGCGAGCATGTTCTCCTAAACGCGATAGCGTGCTTGGTCCGATTTCGCGTCGCGGTGTGTTGATGCAGCGAAGGAATGCAGTGTCGTCATCCGGATTACATAGCAATCGCAAGTAGGCAAGCATGTCCTTGATTTCGGTCTTGTCAAAGAACGATTTACCACCACTGATTGAATACGGAATTTGTTTTTCTCGTAATGCTTGCTCAAACGCTCGAGACTGGAAATTGCTGCGGTACAGAATGGCGAAATCACCCCAAGCTGTACCTTTTTGAAAGTGTCGAGTCAGGATGTCGGCTGATACCCATTCAGCTTCGTCAAGTGGGTGTTTGCACACAGCGATACGTAGCGGATCACCAAGACCAAGATCACTCCATAGCTTTTTTTCGAACGTATGCGGGTTATGTTGAATAACAGCATTCGCCGAGCGCAGAATACGTTGGCTCGAACGATAGTTCTGTTCAAGCTTTATGACACGTAGATTTGGATAATCTTTGGCTAAGGCCATCAAATTCTCAGGCTTTGCACCGCGCCATGAGTAGATCGATTGGTCATCATCACCAACTGCTGTAAATGCGCCGAATTTGTCGACCAGCAAGTTAACCAAACGATACTGCGCGGCATTCGTATCCTGATACTCATCGACCAGTAGATGACGAATGCGTCCACGCCATTTGTCCCTGATTTCTTGATGCTCGCTTAGCAGTTTTACCGGTAAGCTGATAAGGTCATC